>JBJTWP010000259.1:0-4166 GCA_046081805.1 Cyanobacteriota bacterium | reverse complement strand
CACCCCGTGCTGCTCCAGGCGCTGGGGCAGATCCATGTCGAAGATCGGCGTGGTGGCCAGCACCGTGGGCGCACCCTCCTCCGGAGCTGCCTTGAGCTCGTAGCGGATCTGATCCGAGGTGATGTAAGCCCGGCGAACATTGTTGTCGTTCACCTGATCAATAAACAGCGAATAGGGCACCCGCGGCACCTGCATCGCCGGATTGGGAATGAAGTTGCTGAACAGCAGCAGCACCCCCACACCGATCAGGATCAGGTTGATCAGGCCAAAGCGCCGATTGGGGCGGTTCTCGTCCTGGCGGATAGGCATGGCGCGACGGCCTGGAATTGGGCCCAAGCTAAAGGTGTGCCCGGGCGTCCTGGCCCGGGGGAGAACCGAACGCTGTCCAGCCCTGCCGATGTGTGGCCGCTACTCCCTCACCGCCGGTCTCGATCGCCTGCTGCCGCGCCTGAACGGTCATCTGCCTGCAGGCCTGGCGGAGCATTACGCCCCCCGGGCGCTGATCCGCCCTGGCGAGCCCCTGCTGATCCAGCGCCAGGAGCAGGGCCGGCCGGCCGTGGCCCTGGCCCTCTGGGGTCTGTTGCCCAGTTGGGTGAAGGATCCCGCCAGCGCCCACCGGCCGATCAACGCCCGCAGCGAAACGGTGGGCGAGAAGCCCAGCTTTCGCGGCCCCTGGCGCCATCACCGCTGCCTACTGCCGGCCGATGCCTTCTTCGAAAAGGGGCGCACGATTCGCCGCCGCGATGGGGGCCTGTTCTGGCTGGCGGGGCTGTGGGAGCGCTGGATCGGCCCCGATGGCAGCGAGCTCGACACCTGCTGCGTGCTCACCACCCGGCCCAATGCCCTGATCGCCCCCCTGCACGAGCGCATGCCGGTGCTGATCCCCGACGGCCTCGAGCCGCCGTGGCTGGCCCCCGCCGATGGGCCTGGGCTGCGGGCCCTGGAGCCCTTGCTGGAGCCCTGGGATCCGACGGGCTGGGAGGTGGTGGACCCTCCCGGGAAGCCAGCGCCGGCCGCGCAGCGGCCTGATCGGCCTGGCGAGGCTGGCGAGGGTCGGCAACTGGCGCTGTTCCCGCTAGACCGGTGAGAACACGAATCGGGCCCGGCGCCATGAGCCTTGAACTGTTGGATGCCTTCCTGGCCCAGGCCCGCACCACGCCACAGCTGGCCCAGCAGCTGGCGGAGCCCCTGGAGCTGGCCGACTTTCTGGCCCTGGCCCGCGGCGCGGGCTACCCACTCAGCGAGGCCGATGTCATCGCCGCGCAGACGCGGGCGGAGCTGGCCCTCAGCGACGCCGAGCTGCAGGCAAGGGCGGGGGCCGAGGCCCGGCGCCTGCGGCATTTCATCCTGGCCTGAGCGGGCACAGCTGCACACCTGGGCACCGTTGATGGGCGAGCGCGTCTGCGACTACCCCCGACCGCCGGCGCTGGTGGAGAGCCTGGAGCAGGTGCGGGTGGAGGCCCTGGGCCGCCAGCTCTGCGACACCCGCCGCTCGCTGCGGGTGCTGGAAACCTTCCATCCACCCACCTACTACCTGCCGCCCGAGGCGATGGCGCTGGAGCTGCTGCAGCCCGCCGCAGGCCACAGTTTCTGCGAGTGGAAGGGCATCGCCCATTACTTCGATGTGGTGGTGGATGCGGGTCTCCCCAGGCAGCGGCGGCGGCGGCGCGCCGTGTGGAGCTATCCCGAACCCACGCCTGCCTTTGCGGCGCTGGCTGGCTGGTTTGCGGTGTATCCGGCCCTGATGGATGGGTGCTGGATCGACGGCGAGCGGGTGGCTCCCCAGCCCGGCGGTTTCTACGGCGGCTGGATCACCTCCCGGGTGATCGGGCCGTTCAAGGGCGATCCGCTGCATCCCGAGCTGATCTGAGTTGGACTGAGCAGATCCGAGTTGAACTGAGCAGATCCGAGCAGTTCGGGCCCGGCTCAGCCGGGGGATTGCAGACGCCAGAGCCAGTCGTGGCCGAGGGGCTGGGGCGCACCGCCACCCCAGAGCGGCACCTGATCCATGGCCGTGAACCCCAGCTCGCCCAGGGGCGTGCAGGCCGCTGTGCCCCCCAGCAGCTTGGGGGCCACCACGGCCGCCAGCTCCTGCACGCAGCCCTCGCGCAGGGCGGCCGCGGCCAGCTCGGGTCCGCATTCCCACAGCACCCGGTTGCAGCCTCGCTGGGCCAGTTCCGCCAGCAGTGCCGCCGGGCTGCAGGGCTGCAGGAGCAGCCGGTCGATGCCGCGCCCGTCGAGGCGGAAGCGGGGCCGGATCGGCGCGTCGTAGCCATGGGCTACCAGGGTGGGGGCAGCCGCCGTCTCCCAGAGCCGGGCCTGATCCGGGAGCTCCAGACTGCGGCTGAGCACCACCCTCAGGGGCTCAGGGTCGCGCTGACCGCGGGAGGTGAGCAGGGGATCGTCGGCCCGCACGGTGCCACCGCCCACGATCACGGCATCGCAGCTGGCCCGCAGCCGGTGCACCCAGGCCCGCGCCTCGGGGCCGCTGATCCACTGGCTGGCGCCGTTGCTCAGGGCGGTGCGGCCATCGAGACCCATCGCCCACTTGAGCACCCCCCAGGGCCGGCCGGTGTGGATGCGGTGCACGAAGGCCCGGTTGAGCTGACGGGCCTCCGCCTCGCCCACCCCCACCAGCACCTCGATTCCGGCGGCCCTCAGCTCGGCGATGCCGCCGCCCGCCACCTGGGGGTTGGGGTCTTCCATGGCCACCACCACCCGGGCGAGGCCGGCCTGGATCACCGCCTGGCTGCAGGGGGGCGTGCGGCCGTGGTGGCAGCAGGGTTCCAGCGTCACCACCAGGGTGCCGCCGCGGGCCCGCTCCCCCGCCTGGGCCAGCGCCCCCACCTCGGCGTGGGGCTCGCCGGCACGGGCATGGAAGCCCTCCCCCACCAGCTCCCCTTGCCCATCCAGCACCACGGCACCCACCAGGGGGTTGGGGCTGGTGCGCCCTTGCGCGAGCGCCGCCAGCTGCAGCGCCCGGCGCATCCAGGGGGTATAAGCGGCTGGTGGAACGGTCAGAGGGTGATCCTCGATACCTCGGTGTCCAATGCTCGCCTTCCAGGCACCGCTCCGGACGGCGCTGGTCACCTTCCGCCATGCCCCTTCGGCGTTCCTGCGGTTCTTTGCCCCCAGCCTTCCCGCCGCTGCGCTCAGGCCTCAGCCGTGGGCAGGCTGCGCCACTCCGCCACCACGTAGGGGGGAACGGGCAACTCGGTGAACACACCGGGGAGTTGCAGGCGCAGCGGCCGGTCCTTGCGCAGGTCGGCCAGCAGCGGGGCCAGATCGAATTCGGCAGCCGCGTCGCGGCTGTCGTTCGAGAGCTGGGGATTGACGAGGGTGATGTCGGCCAGCTCCCAGCTGCGGCGGCCACCACGCACGATGAGAGAGGTGGGGTGATTGAGGCGCACCTTGCCCGGATAGCCCACGATCCGCAGGGTGAGCGGGCCGCCGGGCGGGCCGGAGCGGTAGGCCACCACCTGCCAGCTCTGATAATCCAGATCCCGCAGACTCTCCAGGCTGCGCACCACCGGCGCACCGCCCTCATCGCTGTGGGCATGCACCTGGGCGGCGGCCACACCCGGCAGGCCGAGCAGCAGGGCCAGCCCCAACAGGCCGGCCAGCAGCGAACGCAGAAACGCAGTCATCAAACGGCGAGAGCAGGACGGTCGGCACCGGGGATGGGCTCCCAGCCGGTGTGGGTGGCCCAGAGGGCCCAGATCGCCATGGCGCGCAGGTAGTGGCAGGCGCGGAAGGTGCCCGCCGCCGTGATCGCCTCGGGGGTGCGGAACTGCAGGCCGCCGCTGTACACCTGCTCCACCACGGCGCCGGTGATGGCGAAGGCGGTGCCGCTCTCGCCCATCAGCCGGTAGTAGGCCGCCAGGCCGAAGTTAATGCCGGTCCACACCTCGAGCGGGTTGGTGCCGTTGGGATCGAGGGGAGTGCCATCGCGGCGCATGCCGTTGGCCACGCCGAGCCTGCCGCCCTGGAAGCCCTCGAAGCAGGCCTCCTTCACCGCCCGCAGGCTGCTGCGGGCGCGCTCATCGGCCACCACCGCCGGCAGCCCCAGCAGGCGGGCGTAGAAGTCGCCGCAGAGCTGATCGGCCATCACCACCGGCGTGCCGCTCTCGGCATCGATGTTGTAAAACTCGCCGTTCCACAGCAGC
>JBJTWP010000258.1:0-3347 GCA_046081805.1 Cyanobacteriota bacterium | reverse complement strand
CACCACCAGGATGCCGAGGGCGAAGATCACGATCGCCAGGGCGCCGGCCTTCACCTCCTCGCGCGAGAGGCCGGTCCAGTCGTAGCTGATGCCGTTCACCCCCAGCCGCTGGAACACCGTGCGCATGCTGTTGATCGCCTGGCCCGAGCTGAAGCCTGGCGCGGCCATCCCCTCCACCTTGATCGAGCGGTAGAGGTTGAAGTGGGGAATCACGGTGGGCCCTGTGACCGGCGTGATCGTGATGAATTCGGCCAGGGGCACCGGTTCGCCCTTGGCGTTGGGCACATAGAGCTCATCGAGCCGCTGCGGTGTGGCGCGGAAGGGCGCGTCGGCCTGCACGTACACCCGCCGCACCTTGCCCTCCTGGAAGGTGTCGTTCACGTAGGCGCCACCGAAGTTGAGGCTCAGGGACTGCATCGCCCGGGCGTAGTCGATGCCCAGGGAGGCCAGCCGGGCCCGATCCACCGTGATCCTCAGCTGCGGGGCCTCCGGACTGAACTGGGTGAACACCCGGTCGAGGGCCGGATCGGCATTGGCCTGCTGGATCAACTGCCCCGCCGCCCCGAAGAACGCCGGCAGATCCAGCGCGCCGCCGCTGCGGTCGAGCATCTGGAACTCAAACCCTCCCGCATTGCCATAGCCGGGAATGGAGGGGGGCTGAATCGCGATCACCCGGCCCTCCCGCAGGCCAGCGAAGCGGCGGTTGAGGCGGCCCACGATCGCCTCCATCGTCTGGTCGGCACCCCGGCGCTCGCTCCAGTTGCGGGTGCCGAAGAACATCAGGCCCCGGTTGGGGGAGTTGCCGTCGAAGCCGGCGCCGCTGAACACGGCCGCCGCCTGGATCGCCGGCTCCTGGCGCAGCATCGCCGTCACCTGGCGGTTGAGGGCGCTGGTGTTCTGGGCGGAGCCCCCATCGGGGGCCTGCACGATCACGAAGCCATAGCCCTGGTCTTCCACGGGCACAAAGCCCGCCGGGATGGCGTTGAAGGCCACGGCCGTCAGGGCGATGCCACCGGCCAGGCCGGCCATCACCAGCCGCTGGCGGCCGAGCACCCAGCCCAGGGCGCCGGCGTAGCCGCGCTCGGCCTGGCCGTAGGCCCGGTTGAACCAGCGGAAGATCGGCGGGGTGAACCAGCCCAGGCCCAGGCCGAGCGCCGCGAACAGCAGGGTGCGCAGCAGCACCCCCCGCGGCTCGCCTCCAGCGCTGAGGCCCACCAGCAGGCCGTAGATCGCGCCGAGCACCAGCCCGGCCAGGGCGTAGGTGCGGCGGCTTGGCTGTCCCCCCTCGCGCGCCAGCAGCAGGGCCGAGAGCATCGGCGAGAAGGTGAGGGCATTGAAGGTGGAGATCGCGATGGCGAACAGGATCGTGGCCGCGAACTGCTTGTAGATCGTGCCGGTGGCGCCGGGGAAGAACAGCACCGGCAGGAACACCGCGAACAGCACCAGCGAGGTGGCCAGCACCGCGCCGAACAGCTCGTCCATCGTCACCTTGGCCGCCTCCAGAGCCGTGAGGCCCTCGGCCCGGCGACTGGCGGTGCCCTCGATCACGGTGATGGCATCGTCCACCACCAGACCAGTGGCCAGCACCAGCCCGAACAGGGTGAGCTGGTTGAGACTGAAGCCGAAGGCCTTGACGAAGGCGAAGGTGCCCACCAGTGCCACCGGGATGGCGATGCCGGGCACCAGGGTGGCCTTCCAGTCCTGCAGGAACAGAAACAGGATCAGCACCACCAGCACCACCGCATCCCGCAGCGAGTTGGTCACCCCCTGGATCGAGGCCGTGATGAAGTCGGTCACGTCATAGATGCGCTCCAACTTCATCCCCGGCGCCAGGCTGGCCTGGAATTCATCCAGCACCTCCTTCACCCCGGTGGACACCTCCAGGGCGTTGCTGCCGCTGAGCTGGTACACCGCCAGACCAACCGACGGCACATCGCGCATGTCGGTGGCGTTGATGTCGTAGGTCTCGCCACCGAGGCTCACCCGGCCCACGTCGCGCAGGCGCACCAGGCCGCCATCGCCGGTGTTGCGCAGCACCAGATCCTCGAAGTCCTCGTTGCGCAGCAGCCGCCCCTGCAGCTGCACGGTGAAGGTGAAGGGC
This sequence comes from Cyanobacteriota bacterium, assembly GCA_046081805.1. GTDB lineage: Bacteria > Cyanobacteriota > Cyanobacteriia > PCC-6307 > Cyanobiaceae > UBA5018. The sequence goes on along the minus strand of JBJTWP010000258.1, from coordinate 1,246 downwards.
TGGCCATCGGGCGCCGGCGCCCCACCCACCTGGCCGGCCGGCACCAGCCGGTTCTGGCTCTGCAGGGCCGCCACCACGTCGGTGGCGCTGAGGTTGGCCTGGGTGAGGCGATCGGGATCGAGCCACAGCCGCACCGCCAGCTTGCGGTTGCCGAAGTAGGTCACCTCGCCCACGCCCCTCACCCGCTTGAGCTGGTCGGTGAGACCCTGATCCAGCACACCGCTGAGGGTCTCGACGCTGTAGGGGTTGGCGGCATCGCCGCTGGTGAGGTTGTACACCAGCAGGATCGAGTTGGAGGCCTTGCTCACCGTGACGCCCGACTGGCGCACCTCCGCCGGCAGCTGGGGTTCGGCCAGGGCCACCCGGTTCTGCACGTTCACCTGGTTGATGGCGCCGTCGGTGCCGCTGGCGAACGACACGGTGATGGCGCTGGTGCCGTCGGCGGCGCTGGTGGAGGTGATGAACTCCATGTTCTCCACCCCGTTGATCTGCTGCTCCAGCACGGTGGTGACGCCCTCCTCCACGCTCAAGGCGTCGGCGCCCGTGTAGCGCGACACCACCTTCACGGTGGGGGGAGCGATGTCGGGCAGGTTTTCGATCGGCAGGATCGGCAGGGCGATCAGGCCGGCGATCACGATCAGCAGGCTGCACACCGTGGTGAGCACCGGCCGCACGATGAAGTTGTTGGAGGCCGACATGGCTCAGCGCCCCTCTGGGGTCAGCCCTGGCGCAGCCGCGCCCGGTGCCGCCGCGTCAACGCTCACCGGCAGCCCGTGGCGCAGGTTGAGCAGATTGCTGGTGATCACCGCGGCGCCGGGCGCCAGGCCACCGACCACGGGGTAGCGGCCCCCCTGCAGCTGCCCCAGCGTCACCCGGGTCTGCAGGGCAAAGAGGGCAGCGGGCGGCAGCCGCCGCAGCGACTCCAGCGGGGCCTGGCCCGGCTCCCGTTCCAACTCCGCCAGGCTGCCCACCCGATACACGTAGCTTTGGCCCGACGACTGGGTGACGGCCCCCACCGGCACCGAGAGCCGCTCGCGGCGGTCGAGCACCACCCGGGTGCGCACCCGCAGGCCATCGCGGAGGCGGCCGTCGCCATTGGCGAAGCCGGCCTTCACCAGCAGCACCTGGTTGCCCGCCGTCACGCTGGGGTCGATCGAATCGACCAGCCCGCGACCCAGCACCGCGCCACTGGCCGGATCCTCCAGGATCACGCCGAGGCCGGGACGCAGGCGGTTGCGGAAGCTGG
>JBJTWP010000257.1:0-13463 GCA_046081805.1 Cyanobacteriota bacterium | reverse complement strand
CCCAGCGCGGCCGGCCCAGTCAGTCGGCGCGGCCAATCCCCCAAGATCGACCGTAGCAATCGCGTCAGGGTGCCCTGTGTGTCGCCCGTGCTTGACCGCCCAGGCCACCGGCCACCAGCAGGGCCACCCCCGCCAGCAGGCTGGCCCCCAGCCAGAAGGGGCTGGTGCGGCCCAGGGTTTCGTAGGCCAGGCCCGCCAGCGGCGGCCCGAGGAAACTGCCCAGGCTCTGCAGGCCCTGCAGGCTGCCCAGCGCCGCACCCTGACCTGAATCATCCAGCCGCCGCGACACCAGCGAGCGCAGGCAGGGCGTGACCAGACCGGTGCCGAGCGCCAGCACCGCCACCGCCGTGAACACCACCGGTTGGGCGGTGGCCTGTCGCGCCAGGGGGATCAGCAGGCAGCCGGTGATCACGAAACCCAGGCCCGCCAGGGTGAGTCGCCATTCGCCGAAGCGCTTCACCAGCGGCCCGATCAGGCCCCCCTGCACCACGGTGGCCACCACGCCCACGATCAGGAAGGCGATGCCGGCGAGAAACGGGCCCCAGTTGAAGGTCTGCTTGAAGTAGAGCACCAGCACGGCCGTGAAGCCGTTGAAGCCCAGGAAGAACAGGAAGAACGCCGCGCAAAGCCGGCGGATCCGGGGGTTGCGGAACACCCGCGACAGTTGGGCGAAGGGCTGCAGTTCCCGCCTGCGCGGCAGGGCGATGCGGGCGTCGAGCGGGTGGGTTTCCGGCAGCAGCACCAGCACCAGCAGCAGGTTGGTGGCGGCGATCGCCACGGCCACCAGCAGCGGCAGGTTCACGTTCACCCTGCCCAGCAGCCCGCCGAGGGCGGGGCCGAGGATGAAGCCCAGCCCGAAGGCCACCCCGATCAGACCGAAGGCCTTGGCCCGCTTCTCCGGGGGAGAGATGTCGGCCAGCACGGCGCCGGCGCTGGCGGCGGTGCCACCGCTGAGGCCATCGATCAGCCGGGCGGCGAACAGCAGCAGCAGGGGCAGTCCCGCCGCCTTGGCGGCCGGCCATTGGCTGGCCCAGGGGAAGGCGATGGTGGCCGAGAACAGGGCCAGACCCAGCACCGAACCCGCCACGCACACGGCGATCACCGGCCTGCGGCCATAGCGGTCGCTGAGGGCGCCGATCAGCGGCGTCACCAGGAACTGGGCCACGGCATAACTGCCGGTGAGCAAACCCAGGACGCGGCCATCGCCGGTGAAGCTGGCCAGCAGGAACGGCAGCAGCGGGAAGATCAGCGTTTCCCCCAGCCGGTCGTTCAGCAGGGTGAGAAAGACGCAGAGCAGGGTGGAGGGGCGCGAAAGGCGCACGGCGGCGATCTGGAGATGCCGCCACTCCAGCAAAGCCAGCGAGTGCCCCGGGGGTGCGCCCGCGGAGTGCCCCGCCGGTCAGCGTTCACAGACCAGCCGGACCCCACCACCGCCCGCCGTTCACGACCCCTGGCTCGGGTCGAGGTTCAAGCCCTGGATCTGGGCCTGCTGGGTCGCTGCCAGGAACCCAAATCGTCGTTGGAGCTGGTGCAGCGGGAGGGAAGCGGCCTCGGCTCGCCTGCCAGTCTCCAACCCTGTCTGCAGGCCCTCCTGGCGGCCCTGTTCACGGTCCTCTCAGCGGCCGTGGCCAAAGATCTCCTTGCAGGCGACGCTGCTGGTGAAATTAGGCAACGCTGCTGGTGACGTTGTCCAGCGTGATCCCGCCAGTCCCGCAACTGTCGGTGATGGATCGTACACCGAACTGTAACAGCAGTATGGAGGCGATCACATCGTCCAGATCGCCGGCCAGCGGTGGGGCAGCCGTCTGCTCGCGGATGGCGCTGCCGGTGGCCGAGCAGCAGGGCGGTTTCGATGGAGAGCCGCAGCAGGAACTCTGGTTCGGCCGCCATCTGCGCCTTCTGGATCAGCAGCCGGCTTGTTGTGCAGCTCCTCGGCAGGCGGCAGGACCAGGCCATCCAGCCGCAGCTCGCGCTCTTTACTCACCATCGCAGCAGACTGCGTTTGTGGCAGTCACCCCTTGCCCAGGGCAAGACGAGTTTGGCAAGACGAGCCTGGAGAGGATCGGACAGGGTTGATTCTTGATGGCGGAAACGCTCAGCCCATGGGCTGAGCGGATGGGCGCCGCAGGGTGCACCTGTAACCAAACCGTGCTGAAGGCGACCCTGATGGGGCAGGGCCGAGCAGTGGGGGGGCGTGGCTGGGGCAGGCATGTGGGCGTCTGGGGTGCGCGGCTGGAGAGGGCCCGTGGAGGTTTGAACGCTTAGCCTGCCAGCCTCGATGGTGCAGCCCGTGTTCGTGACCACCACCTTCTCAATCGAGGGTCATGCGATTCGTGAGTACAAGGGGCTGGTGCGCGGCATTGTCGTGCGCTCCCCCACCCTGGTGCAGGGTTTCTTCGCCGGGCTCAAGCAGATCATCGGCGGTCGTATTGGCGCCTATACCCAGATGTGCGAGCAGGCCCGTGAACAGGCCTACGACGAGATGATTCGCCATGCGCGTCAACTGGGCGCGAATGGGATTGTGGGCATCCGCTATGACGGCTCCGAGGTGGAAGGCGGCAGCAACGCCTGCACCGAAGTGCTCTGCTATGGCACCGCGGTGCTGCTCGTGCCCCACCCCCCAGCTGTCGATTGATTCGGCGGCGCGTCCCCGCCCCATCGATCAGCCGCGAGCGCCAGCCGCAGCAGCGGTGGCTGGGGGGAGCTGGCGCGCCGCCGCTCGGCGCCGCAACACCAGCTTGCGCAGGTCGTCGGCCAGCACGATCGTGAGCGGCGCCAGCAGCATCCAGCCCAGGACCGGGGCCGGGAAGGGCACCATGTTGAAGATGCTGCCCAGGGCCGGCACCAGGATCAGGGCGCTGAGCAGCACCAGTTCGCTGGCCACGCCGAACCACAGCAGCGGGTTGGGTTCCCGCAGCAGGCGGAAGGCGGAGCGCCACTCGCTGCGGCAGGCCATAGCGCACGGCCTCCACGATCGTGGCGAAGTTGTCGTCGAGCAGCACGATGTCAGCCGCCTCGCGCGCCACATCGGTGCCGTTGCGGCCCATCGCCACGCCCACATCCGCCGCCCGCAGCGCCGGGGCGTCGTTGACGCCGTCGCCGGTCACGGCCACCACCTCCCCCAGGTCGCGGTAGGCCTGCACCAGCCGCAGCTTCTGTTCCGGCGCCATGCGGGCGAACACCAGCCGGGTGCGGTACTTGAGCAGGCGGCGCAGATGCACATCGCTGATCTGGGCCAGCATCGAGCCCTCGATCACCCGCACCGGATCGGCCCCCTTGCCATCGGCCTGGCTGTTGCTGGCCCCCTTGCCGGTGCCATTGGCGGGGGCTTCGAGCAGGCCGATCTGGCGCGCGATGGCCTGGGCGGTGAGGCCGTAGTCACCTGTCACCATCGTGACCTTGATGCCCGCCTGGCGGCACTGGCGGATCGCCTCCCCCACCTCCGGCCGCGGTGGGTCGTAGAGGCCCACCAGGCCCACCAGCACCAGCTGTTGCTCCAGGGCCTCGGGCTCCAGGCTCTGCAGGTCTGCGCCGCCGGGGCGCAGCGCCACCCCGATCACCCGGAAGCCGCGGCAGGCCAGGCTGTCGTTGGCCTGCACCGCCTGCTGGCGCGCCGCTTCGCTGAGGGGCACGACGCCCGCGGGCGTGAGCCAGGCGCCGCAGCGCTGCAGTACCTCCAGCGGCGCCCCCTTGGTGATCTCCACCTGATCGCCGGCTGGCAGGGGCAGGCCGGTGATCGGCTCCGGCTGCTCGATCACCACCGTCATGCGGCGGCGGTGGGAGTCGAAGGGCAGTTCGCGGCGGCGGGGAAAGCGGCGCTGCTGCTCGCCGTGGATCAACCCCGCCTCGGCGGCGGCCATCAGCAGGGCGGTTTCGGTAGGATCGCGGCTGGCCCGCCACGGTTCGGCCCCGGTGCTGTCGTGCTCCAGACGGGCGTTCGAGCAGAGGCTGGCGGCCAGCAGCAGCAGCTCCTGCTGCCCCTGGCTCCCGCAACCCTCGGCGGGGTCGCCCGGCAGCCAGCTGTCCTCCACCGCCATGCGGTTCTGGGTGATCGTGCCCGTCTTGTCGGAGCAGATCACGCTCACCGAGCCGAGGGTTTCCACGGCCGAGAGGCGCCGCACCAGGGCGTTGCGCTTGGCCATGCGCTGCACGTTCAGCGCCAAGGTGAGCGTCACCTGGGGCAGCAGGCCCTCGGGCACGAAGCCCACGATGATGCCCACCGCGTAGATCAGGCTCTCCAGCGGCGCCATCCGCTCCACCAGCACGCTGAGCGCGAAGGTGACCAGTCCGGTGCTCAGGGCGATCAGCGTGATCGTGTGCACGATCCGCTGGATCTGCACCTCCAGGGTGCTGGTGGTGCGGGCGGTGGTGGCCGTGAGATGGGCCACCTGGCCGAACTCGGTTTCGGTGGCGGTGGCGTACACCAGCCCCTCGCCCCGGCCCGAGGCCACGGTGCTGCCGGCCAGCAGCAGATTGGTGCGCTCGCGGCTGGGGATCCCGCCGTGGGGAGCGGCCCCGTCGCTCTGGGGGTCGGCGTCGCGGGCCACCGGCAGCGACTCCCCCGTGAGCACCGAGAGATCCACATACAACTGATGGGCCTCCACCACCCGGCAGTCGGCCGGCACCTGGTCGCCCTCCTCGAGCGCCACCCGATCGCCGCACACCAGCTGGTCGGCCGTGAGCTCCTGCAGCTGGCCGTCGCGCCACACCCGCACCATCGGCGGCAGGTTGCCGGCCAGGGCCTGGAGGGTGCGCTCGGCCTTGAAGTCCTGCCAGAAGGAGAACACCCCGTTGATCAGGATCACGGCCCAGATCGCCCAGCCCAGCTGGGGGGCCCGGGCCACGAAGGCCAGGCTGCCCGCCACCCACAGCAGCAGGGCCATGAAGTGGAACAGCTGGTCGGTGAAGCGCAGCAGCAGCGGGCGGCGCTTCAGGGGCGGCAGCCGGTTGGGCCCGAAGCGCGCCAGCCGCTCGGCCGCCTCGCGGCTGCTCAGGCCCTCGGGCTGGCTCTGCAGGGCCGCCTCCACCTCCGGCAGCGGCAACGACCAGATCGGCTGGGCAGCAGTGAGCAGCACCGGGGGGTTGGTTCAACCGATCCCCATGCTGGGCAGGGCGGCAGGGGCGTGCAGCGGGCATCAACAAGCCCGCACCGAGGGCGGCCCGGAGGCAGGGCCGCGGCTTCGTGATCGCCAGTGGGGGCCATCACCGCAGCTGATCGGTGGCCGCTGCGCCGGGCTTAGGGTTGTGGTGGCAACGGCAAGGGTCTGTGGTTCCGCTCACGTCGATCGCCGAGGGCCGTGCGGTGCGGGTGGAGCAGCTGCCTGGCCACCCCCAGTTGCGCAGTCGCCTGCTGGCGATGGGGGTGAAGCCCGGAGTGGAGATCGAGGTGCTGCGCCGCGGCCAGCCGGGCGGCATTCTGCACCTGGCCTGTGGCGCCCTGGAGTTCATGCTGCGCCGCGAGCATGCCGACCAGCTGGGGGTGAGTCCCGCTTAGGCCCGGCGTCAGGCCATCCCCAGCAGCAGCCGGCCCCCCTGGTACACGAGCAGGGCCATCAGCCAGGCCAGGCCCAGCGACCAGCCCAGCGACAGCAGCGCGAAGCTGCGGCTGCGGGCCTCCTGCAGCTGGGCCGCGATCGTGCCCAGGCAAGGGGTGTAGAGCAGCACGAAGGTCATGAAACTCAGGGCCTGCAGCGGCGTGATCACGCCGCTGAGCACCGCCCCCAGCCCCGATTCACTGCTGCGGTAGATCACCGCCATCGCCCCCAGCAGGATCTCCTTGGCGATGAACCCGAAGAACAGGGCCACCGTGAGCGCGGGGTTCATGCCGATCGGCCCCAGCAACGGCTGAAACAGCCGGCCGATCGCGTCGGCGACGGTGCTGCCCGAGCCGCCCCCGGCCCCCGGCGGCAGGTTGGTGAGCAGCCAGATGGCGGCGGCCCCCACCACGATGAACATCCGGGTGGTGGCCATGAAGCTGAGCATCTGGGTCCAGGCCCGCCGCAGGATCGTGCTGAGGCTCGGGTTGCGGTAGGGCGGCAGTTCCAGCACGAAGGCCTCGCGGCTGGGGAACACCCGCTTGAACACCACGCCGGTGACGATCGCCGCCACGAAACTGAGCAGGTAGAAGCCGAACACCACCAGCCCCGGCGCCCACCAGGGCCTGGGGAAGAACACCCCGGCCATGAACACGAACACCGTGAGCCGGGCCTGGCAGAGGGCGAAGGGAATCACCAGCATTGTGAGCAGCCGCTGGGCCGGGTCGCGGATCACCCGGGTGCCGATGATCGAGGGCACGTTGCAGCCGAAGCCCATCACCTGCAGCACAAAGGCGCGGCCATCGAGGCCCAGCCAGTGCATGAAGCCATCCATCAGGAAGGCGGCGCGGGGGAGGTAGCCCGAGTCCTCCACCACCGCCATCACCAGATAGAAGAGAAAGATCAGCGGCAGGAAGGTGGCCACGGTGCCCACCCCCATCCACACGCCGTTCACCAGGAAGCCGCGCAGGAGCTCCGGCGCCCGCAGCAGTTGCAGCAGCGGCTCCAGCACCCCGCTCTGGATCCCATCCAGCAGCAGGCCGAGCCACTCCTGCAGCGGCGCGGCGGCGGCGTAGAGCAGCTGGAACAGCGCCAGCACGATCGCCAGGAAGGCCACCAGGCCAGCCAGGGGATGGAGCAGCAACCGGTCGATGCGACGGGTGCGGCGATGCACCAGCCGCGGCGGCAGACTCACGCAGCGGGCCACCAGGGCCTCCACCGCCGCGTCGAGGTCGGCGCTGGGGGGCTGGGGCGCTGGCAGGGGTGCTGGCTGGGGCAGGGCGAGGCGATCGAGCAGGTCGGCGATCCCCTCGTTGTGCTTGGCGCTGATCGCCACCACCGGGATGCCCAGGGCCTCCCCAAGGGCGGCGGTATCGATGCCCACCTGGAGCCGGCGGGCCTCATCGCTCATGTTCAGGGCCAGCACCGCCGGCAGGCCCAGGGCCAGCAGCTGCAGCACCAGCCGCAGCTGGCTGGCGATCTGGCTGGCATTGATCAGCAGCAGCACCGCATCGGGCGGCGTGCCCTGCAGGAATTCCTGCACGATCGCCTCATCGGCGCTGTGGCCCTCGAGGTCGTGGATGCCGGGCAGGTCCACCAGCTGGCGGGGCTGGCCATCGGGGCCGGGCGGCAGCGATCCGCGCATCAGCTCCACCGTGAGCCCGGGCCAGTTGGCGATCAGGGCATGACCGCCGGTGAGCCGGTTGTAGAGGGTGGATTTGCCGGTGTTGGGGGCACCGAGCAGGGCGATGGTGTGGCTGCGCTCGCCCCTGACCCGGGGGAGGGCGCTGCCGTCGCCATGGCAGCCACGGGCCGGGAGCATCAGCGGGTGGGCGGGGTGAGCCGCGCCTGATCGATCCGCTGCCCCCTGGCATCCCAGCCGCTGATCGTGAGGCTGCTGGGGGTGGCCTCCAGCTCGGCAAAGCTGAAGGTGCTGCGGGCGAAGGCCGTGCTGGCCGAGGCGAACACCGGCCGCAGATGGGCACCGCCGCCGCCCACGATCAGATAGGTGGTGCCGGCGATGTCGCGGCTGCGCTCGTAGTGGTGCTCGTGGCCGTTGATGTAGAGCGCCACGCCGTAGCGCTTGAACAGGGGCGTCAGCCGGCGGATGGCGGCCGGATCGTTGCCATACACGCCGGAGGCATACACCGTGTGGTGGCCCACCACCACCTTCCAGGGGGCGGTGCTGCGGCTGAGGGCCTCCTGCAGCCAGGGCAGCTGGCGCGTCCAGTCGGCATTCATGTTCGTGTCGAGCATGAAGAACTCCACCGGCCCCTGGCGCAGCGTGTAATAGCGGCCCTTCATGCCGAAGGGCCTGTAGGCCACCTGGGGATCACCGTTGGCGGTGCGGATGTCGTGGTTGCCCAGCACCGCATGGAAGGGCACCTTCGCCGCGATCAGTTCGCGATAGGGCTTCTGGAAGGTGTCGTTCACCAGGGCGAGGTCGCCCCTGGGATAGATGTTGTCGCCGCCCAGGATCACCAGATCCACCGGGCGCTGCTGGTGCACCTGGGCCATCTGGACCCCCACCGCCCGCTGGTTGGCATCGCCGCTGCCGAAGTCGGCCACCGCCAGGAAGCGCGTGCGGCTGCCGCTGGCGGCGGCGCCCTGGCGCAGCAGGGAGGGCAGGGTGAGCCCGGCTGCGGCCAGCAGCTGGAACAGTTGGCGGCGGCGCAGCAGGGGGCGGTGCATCGAACGCAGGGGGGTGGGGGTCAGTCGCGGCCGCAGCGGCAGTCGCCGCCCTTCCACTTCGAGCACTTGTTGCGGCGGCAGCCCTTCTTCTTGGCGCAGCTGAGCGGGCAGGCGGGGCCGGGGGCTGGCGCCGGCCGTTCCGGCTGGCCGAGGGGTTGGTGCATGGCGGTTGGGGCGAGGGGGCGAACCAGGGGCGAAGGAGCACCAGGCGAGCAGAGCAGCCAGGCGATTCAGGCGGCCAGGGGGGTGTTCTCCATCAGGGCCGGGGCCAGGCGCAGGCCCGGTTCGCTGCCGGGGGCCTCCAGCAGGCCGGCCTTGCGGATGCGGGTGATCAGGCGCGTGGTGGTGACGCGGGTGGTGCCGATCAGTTCGCCGATGCGCTCATGGGTGAGGCGGAAGGGCAGGTGGCACCAGTCGCCGCAGCGGCGGCCCATGCGGTGCACCAGCAGGGCCAGCAGGGCGTGGAGGCGCTGCTCGGCATTGCCGAGGTGGCGGATGCGCAGCAGTTGCAGCGTCCACTCATTCACGGCATCGGCCCCCTCGCCGGCCAGCGGGGCGATGGTGCGGAAGGCCAGCGGCGTGAGGGCCTCCACGCAGACGCCTTCCGAGCAGAGGCGATCGGTGCGCAAGAGATCGCCGGCCTGGAGGAAGGCGATGGTCATGCCCTCGGTGTCCTCGCAGGGGCAGTACACGCGGGCCATGCCGTCGAGCACCTCCAGGCAGGTGGCGCCGGGGCGAAGGCTGGGATCGATCAGCACGCACTGGCCGGCGGGCATGCGCACGGCGGCGACGGGCGGGTCAGGCAGGACGTGGAGGGTCATCAACCGGCCGAGGACAGGGGCTGTTGCGAATGACTCGCAACGTACCCCCAACCGCCACCATCTTGCAAGCGATTCTCAATAGCGACTGGATTGTTGCGACCAGGCTCCGCTGCCGGCCCCTGGCGCGAGTCAGGCGGCCTTGCCGAATTCGCGCTGCAGCATGGAGAAATGGGTGTGGGGGTTGCGGTACTGCCGGGGCAGGGAGCGATGCAGGATCTCCAGCCGTTCCCAGCACACGGTGCGCTGCGCCTTTTCCAGGCTGGCACCCTCCTCCACCAGTCGCCGCAACGCCTTGCAATACAGGGGATAGCCCGCCTCGAGCTTGGCAAGCGTGAGGCCAGGCCCGGTGGCGGTCATGGGGGAGGAGCGACAGCGCAGAAACCGTAGTCCCTTCCGAGAGATCCCCCGGTGCCGGGCCTGTCAGCGCACCACCAGCACCGGCAGTGGAGCGTGCGTGAGCACCTTCTGGGTTTCACTGCCCAGCAGCAGGGCCCTGAGGCCGCGGCGGCCATGGCTGGCCATCACGATCAGATCGGCACCCACCGTGGCGGCGGCCTCCACGATCGCCTCGGCGGGAACCGGATTGATCACGCTGTGGCTCTCGGCCCTCACCCCGGCGGTCTCAGCGCTCCGGCAGGCCTGGCTGAGGATGGTGCGGCCCTGCTCGTGGCCGACGCTCACCAACAGGTCGAGGGTGCGTGGATCCACCTGCTCCCCCAGACCCGCCAGCGCCACCGGCAGGCCCGGCTCGGCGTGGAAGAAGGTGATCCGCGCACCGAGGCTTCTGGCCAGATCCACGGCCCTGGCCACCGCCTGATCGGAGAGCTCGGAGCCATCCACGGGCACCAGCAGGTGGCGATAGGTCATGGCCGCAGGGCTGACACCTCCCTGTCTAGCCCTGACCCTTCCAGCCCGCGAGCTGGGCGGCGGCGCCGGAGCGGGCGAAGCTGCGGGCGGCCGGCAGGGCCGGCTCCAGGTTCAGGGAGCTGAACGGGGGCAGGGGACGGCTGCGCAGCCAGGCGCCCCAGCGGAATTCATGGAAGGGAATCAGCGGGGCTGGTTCGATCACCCGCTCCTTTTTGAGCTTCCACACCAGGGAGCGGTAGGGGTCGTCCTGCAGGCCCAGCAGGTTGGGCGGCAGCGCACTGGGGTGCAGCGGCCCCAGGCCCCGGCCGTCGTGGAGGTAGAGCCAGCCGCGCCTGTGCAGCTCCCCCAGCACCACCGCCCGATCCTCAGTCGCCACCTCCAGCACCACGTAGCCGAAGGCCCGGGCCTCGGGGTCCAGCTCCAGCAGGGCCCGCAGGCGGTGGTGGCGATCCATCATCCACACGGCCCCGGTGTTGCTGCGGGCCAGGGGCACGGGTTTGGTGCCCAGATAGGAGCGGCGCTCACCGCTGGTTTCGGCCTGGAAATCGGCCTGGCGGCTGCGCACCTCGGCCAGGCCCACGCACAGCTGGGTGGGCTGCAGGCTGGCAACGGCCAGCTCCAGCAGGGGCTGGGATGGTTCCGGGGCCGGCAGGGGCTGATACGGCGGCAGTCGCAGGGCCATCAGGAAACCATCGAAGCGCTGGGACGGTGGGGCGCTGGGCCCGGCCCCATCCTCAGCCCCGGCGAGCAGGGTGCCGGTGGCGGGCGCTTTAGGGTCCAGCCAGGTGTTGCCCAGCATGGAGCCGATCACGTCCGCCCTTCCCCCCGTCGGCCCCCATGGCCGGCTCGGGGTGCTGGTGTGCGGCCATGGCAGCCGCAACCGCCTGGCGGTGGAGGAATTCGCCCTGCTTGCCCGGCAGCTGCGGCAGCGACTGGCGCCGGTGCCCGTGGAGCACGGCTACCTGGAATTCGCCCGGCCGATCCTGCGGGATGGCCTCGAAGCCCTGCGGCAGCAGGGGGTGGAGCATGTGCTGGCGGTGCCGGCCATGCTCTTTGCCGCTGGCCATGCCAAGAACGACATCCCCTCCGTGCTGAACACCTGGGCCGCCGGGAGCGGCCTGCGGCTGGATTACGGCCGCGAGCTGGGGGTGGATCGGAAGATGATTCAGGCGGCCGGCGCCCGGATCCGCGAGGCGATCGAGCGCGCCGATGGCGAGGCTGTCGCCGCCGGACGCGAACCGGTGGCGCTGCACGACAGCCTGCTGGTGGTGGTGGGCCGCGGCTCCTCCGATCCCGACGCCAACTCCAACGTGGCCAAGGTGACCCGGATGCTGGTGGAGGGCTTCGGGTTCGGCTGGGGGGAAACTGTCTACTCCGGCGTCACCTTCCCCCTGGTGGAGCCGGGACTGCGCCATGCCGTCAAGCTCGGCTTTCGGCGGGTGGTGGTGTTCCCCTACTTCCTGTTCTCCGGGGTGCTGGTGAGCCGGATCGTGCAGCACAGCCAGCGGGTGGCGGCCGACCATCCCGAGCTCGACTTCGTGCAGGCGTCCTATCTGGCGGATCACGCCGGAGTGCTCGACACCTTCGCTGAGCGGGTGGCGGACGTGATCCGCGGCGACACCGACATGAACTGCTCCCTGTGCAAGTACCGGGCCCAGGTGCTGGGCTTCGAGACGGAAGTGGGGGCGCCTCAGCACAGCCACCACCACCATGTGGAGGGGCTCACCGAGAGCTGCACCCTCTGCGAGCGGGAGTGCACCGGCGCCTGCCAGCCCGATGGGGTGCCGATCCCCCTGGGGAGCCACCAGCACGGCCATGACCACAGTCATGACCATGGCCACGGGAAGGGGCAGGGCCACGACCATGGGCCCGATCCCGGCCATCACCATCCGCCCTATCCCCATGCCGACCACCCCCTCGGTCCTCGCACCCTGCGGGAGCGCTGACCCGGGCGATGGATGACCCTGGGGACGGCTGAACAAAAAAAGAGCGGGGGTGCCAACCCCCGCCCTGTTCTCCCTTGCCCGACCCTTGGAAGGTCGCCCAGTCATTGTGCGGAGCCTGGCCCTGGCCCCAGGTAGCCGTTCACACCGGAAGCACCTCTGGGTGAGCCATTGCGCACACACCCCAGGTCCTATCCGGCCGAGGCGGCGGCGGCAGCCGCGACGCAGGCCCGCCAGGTGATGGCCATCTCGGTCAGGGTGGGGCTCTGCCAGCCGGCGCTGGGCCAGCAGGCCCCATCCACCACCAGCAGGTTGGGGGCGCGCCAGCAGCGGTTCAGGGGATCCACCACGCCCTCGTCGGGGCTGGCGCCCATGCGTGCACCCCCCAGCTCGTGGATGTAGTAACCCGGCGGCGGGGCACCAGCGCTCACCGCGAGACTGCCCTTCACCCAGGGCTCCAGCAGGGGCAGCACGAACAGCTCTTCAATCGGCCGGATCGTCGCCCCCGCAGCCGCCACCACCGCCCCCATGCGCCGGTGCATGTGGGCCACCATTCGCTGCTCGTTGCCCCGCCAGCGCATGGCGATGTGGGGCAGCGGCAGCCCCCAGGCATCGCAGCGGCTGCCATCGAGGCTGAGCTGGTTGTCGGGATCGGGCAGCACCTCGCCGTGGGCGATCAGAAAGCCCGCCGCCTCCTGGGGGTGACGCTGCAGCGGCTTCGGCGGATCGAAGCGCTGCAGCGCCGTCCAGATCCCATAGCCCCGGGCGAAGTCCACCGGCCCCTCCGGTTCGATCGACGCCGCCCCCAGGTTGACGGTGTTGGGAATGAAGCAGCTGCCGGCCCCCGAGAGCTCGCTGGGGGACGCCGGCGGCACCCCGGGCAGGGAGAAGAACCGCGCTGTGGAGACGTGATCCATCAGGTGCCGGCCCAGGCAGCCGGAGCCATCGAACGGGCCGCCGAGGGCCTGGGAGTGCAGCAGGATCCGCACGCTCTCCAGGGTGGAGGCACAGAGCACCACCAGCGGTGCGGCCAGCCGCAGGCGCTCCTGGCTGGTCCCATCCACGAACACCACCGCCTCGACCCGCCCGCCGCCGGCCTCCAGCTCCAGGTGGCTCACCACCGAATCGGGCCGCACCACCACCCGGCCCGTGGCCAGGGCCCGCGCCAGGGTGATCCCGCAGCTGCTGGAGGCGGGCCAGCCCGGGCCCTGGTGCAGTGCAAAGCCGCGGGAATGGATCAACGGCAGTCCCAGCTGCCGGCCGATGGCCCGCTGCAGCTGCTGCTCGCCGGGGGTGAAGGGCAACGGCACCTGCAGCTCCCCATCGGGGAGCTGGGCCAGGCCGTCGCGGGCCCCGTGCACCCCCAGCAGTCGCTCCAGCCGGGTGTAGTACGGCGCCAGATCGGCGTGGCCGATCGGCCAGTCGGGGCTCAGCCCATCGCGGCTGCCCGCCATGAACTCGTGGTCGGAGAGGCGCAGGGTGATCCCGCCCCAGGTGAGGCTCTTGCCGCCCACCTGGCGGCCGCGGGTCAGAGGAACGGGCGATCTGCCGGCGTGCTGTAGGGGTTGCGCGCTTCGTCGACGTACAGCTGCGGGTTGGCCTTCCAG
>JBJTWP010000256.1:0-5941 GCA_046081805.1 Cyanobacteriota bacterium | reverse complement strand
GCTCCGAGATCCCGGCCGCCCTGCCCTTCACGGAGCAGGTGCTGGAACTGGCGCGCCTGTTCCGCGGGCGGCTCACCGCCCTGGTGGCGAACTGGATCCGGGTGGGCTATTGCCAGGGCAACTTCAACAGCGACAACTGCGCCGCCGGTGGCTACACCCTCGACTACGGGCCCTTCGGTTTCTGCGAGCTGTTTGATCCCCGCTTCCAGCCCTGGACCGGCGGCGGCGAGCACTTCTGCTTCCTCAATCAGCCGGCGGCGGCCGAGGTGAATTACGGCATGGTGGTGAAGTCCCTGCGGCCACTGCTGGAGGACAACCCCGACGCCCTGGCACGGCTCGATCAGATCCGCGAGGGCTTCGCCGTGGCCATGGGGCAGGCGATCGAAGCGATGTGGGCCGGCAAGCTCGGCCTGAGCCACTACGACGCCGAGCTGGTGAACGCGCTGCTGCAGCTGATGCTGCGTTCCAAGCTGGATTACACGATCCTGTTCCGCCGGCTGTCTCAGCTGCCAGCGCAGCCGACCGCCACCCCTGCCGAGCAGATCTCAGCCCTGAAGCAGAGTTTCTACCGGCCCAGTTCCGAGCAGCTCGACGGGGAATGGAGCCAGTGGCTGGAGCGCTGGGGTGCGGCGATCACGGCCCAGGGCGATCCGCGCGCCACCGCCGCCGCGATGCAGCGTCAGAACCCGGCTAGCACCTGGCGCGAGTGGCTGATCGCCCCGGCCTACGAGCAGGCGGCCCAGGGTGACACCAGCTTGATCCAGGAGCTGCAGACGCTGTTCCGCCATCCCTACGACGCCCCATCACCAGAGCTGGCAGCCACCTACGACCGCCTCAAGCCCCGGCAGTTCTTCAACGCCGGCGGCGTGTCGCACTACAGCTGCTCGTCGTGAGGCTCCCTGGCAGCTCTGTGGGGCTGACTAAAGGTGTTCTCAGATCGATCCCTTCGGCATGGCGACGCCTGCCACGCCAGCATCCTTTTGATGTCGTCAGCCAGTTGCCGGATGTCCTGACGGATCGTGCGATAGCCACCTCGACGCAACAGGCATGGCATCCGGCCGACTGCGTCTACATCACCACCGTTCGCAGGAAGGAGAGACCACTGACACACCGTTGCGATGGGCATTGCGATGGGCGTCCTCACTGAGGCCTCGAAGTCATGTCAGCCCTGGCCCTCGATACCACCATGCTCTGGAGCCGCTTCTCTGGGGTGGTGGTGTCGGTGGTGGTTCATGGCAGAGCTGTTCCGCTGCTGGGACAAACTCTTGATCATCCGAGCGTCAGCGTCAGCGTCAGGGCCACGGGCTCGCTCGCCCCGCTGGAGATGGTGGATCGACTCCTGCCTGATGTGGAACCAGGCGCAGGCGTCGTTCGCCAGGGTTGAGCTGTCGCGCGAATCTCAGGACTGAGAGCTGCCAGGCCGCCAGCCCCGGCGTCTGGTGGGCCCAGGCCCAGTCGACGGCGGGCGATCGGGCCGTCGCAGACCTTGTCCATGCCTGGGGGCGCCCTGGGCGGGACCGCCACCGGCAGCGGGGAAGGCTAAAATTGTGGAGGTATAATTTATGCCCCTGTTCAGGTTTATGTCCTGTTCAGGCAGACTGACAGCACAACACCTCACAACAACATTCCTCCGAACGACGGCAGAGCAATGGGATTGGCCATCAGTTACTCACTTGCGCTTGCCGATGCCTCGCCAGAGGAGGCGCGCCGGAGGATCGTCGCCCTGCATCAGGGGGCAGCGCGGCTCGACCTGCCGGAGCTGGGGCCCCTCATTGAATTGCAAGGTGAGGGCATCTGCAAGAGGGATAAGGATGATCCCCTGTTCTGCCTCAAACATGGCGCCATGACATTGGAGGACTACGACGCCTTTTTCAAGAATCGCGAGGCGATCCCCAGCTGCCGTCAGCTGGTGGGTTTTACCGTCTTCCCCGGAGAAGGCAGCCATCGCTGCTCATTCGGGCTGGCCATCCATGCCGAGGGCTCTCAACAGTGGCAGTGGGAGGACTTCTGCAAAACCCAGTACGCTAGCAGCCCACAATGCGGTGGCATGGCTAACTTTATCCGCTGTCATCAGCGGGTGCTGACCCAGCTGGATCTGTGCGAAGAGCTGGGCATCCTGGATAGTGCCTGTGACCCCTCAGGCTATCGCGATCACCACAATCTTGAAGAGCTGATTTCGTGCGTGAGCCAGTATAATGTGTTCACCGCAGTTGCCGTCGGTGGCCTGAAGGATGCGCTTGAACCGCTTGGCTACAAAGCTGAAGCGCCGATTCTGGAGCGTGCAGACTTTGAGCATCTTGAGGCGCAGGGACGGCTGGAAACCCCGCCGCCAGCCAGCTCCAACTGAATGGCGATCCAGTAGCGCCCTGCCCCCCGCCTGGGGCGATCAACCGCGGCGACCGGTGGCCGACCAGCTGCCGGAGCAGGAATGGGCCAAGCTGTCCGGGAGGTCCGGCAGCCCCGCCCCCGTTGACCCGAACCCCTCAATCCCCAGGGACCAGCTTCGATCAGCGCGTCTACGCCGCTGTGGCCCAGATCCCCGAGGGTCGCGTGGCCACCTACGGGCAGGTCGCGGAGTGGATCGGGGCCTATGGCTGTGCCCGCCAGGTGGGCTGGGCGCTGCGGCGCCTGCGGCTGCCCAGCTCCATCCCCTGGCACCGGGTGGTGAACGCCAGGGGTGAGGTGAGCATGAGCCTCAGCCGGGAGGGCAGCGACTGGATGCAACGGGAGCTGCTGATCGCGGAAGGCATTCCGGTGTCCGCCACGGGCCAGCTACCGCTGGCCCGGTTCCTCTGGCGGCTGGCCACGCTGCCCGAAGCACCGCTGGCCGTGCCGCCCGAGGCCACAGATTGGGGAGATGCCGCCCGGGGAGAGGCTCTCCAGCCCGATGACCACACCAGCCATCCCCGCACACCCAGCCAGCGCTGACGCCGCTCACCCCACCCCTGAGGGCCAGACGCCTGAGGGGCAGACCCCGGAGGGCCTCTCCCCGGCTGGGTTGACGGCCCGGCTGGCGGCCTGGCAGGTGCTGCTGGCCGTGGCGGGCGGCGCCTATGCCGACGCCGCCCTGGAGCGGGAGTTGCAGCGCACGGCGCTGCAGCCCGCCGATCGGGGCCTGGTCACCGAGCTGGCCTATGGCGCCATCCGCCAGCGCGCTCTGCTCGATGCCTGGCTGGATGCGGTGGGCAAGGTGCCGGCCGACCGGCAACCCCCCAGGCTGCGTTGGCTGCTGCACCTGGGGCTCTATCAGCTGCTGTTCTGCAGCCGGGTGCCGGCCGCGGCGGCGGTGAGCACCACCGTCGAGCTGGCCAAGGGCGGCGGCCTGGGGCGGCTGGCGCCAGTTGCCAACGCCATCCTGCGGGCCGTGCTGCGTCGGCGCCAGCCACTGGCGGCAAGGGCCGTCAGCGGCGGCATCGGTGATGCCATCAGCGGCGGCATCAGCACCCTGACCCTTGAGCCCTGGCAGGGGCTGGAGCTGCCCGCCGCTCCGGCCGCGGCCCTGGCCCTGCGCCGCTCCCTGCCCCTGGGGCTGGCGCAGCTGCTGCTGCAGTGGCGGCCAGCGGAGCGGGCGGAGGCCTTCGCCCGCGCCTGCAACCAGGCGCCGCCCCTGGATCTGCGGGTGAATCCGCTGCGCACAACCCGGGAGCAGGCGCTGGCGGCCCTGCGGGCGGCGGGAGTGGAGGCCGCGCCCCTGCCCGACCTGTCCTGCGGCATCGAACTGCGGGGACGCAGTGGCGATCTGCGCCGCCTGCCGGGTTTTGCCTCCGGTCACTGGTGCGTGCAGGACCGGGCCGCCCAGCGCATCGCGCCCCTGCTGGCCCCCCAGCCGGGCCATTGGGTGCTGGATGCCTGCGCGGCCCCCGGCGGCAAGGCCACCCACCTGGCCGAGCTGATGGGAGCTCAGGGCACGGTCTGGGCGGTGGATCGCTCCGCTGCCCGCCTGCAGCGGCTGCGGCGCAACGCGGAGCGGCTGGGGCTCACCGGTCTCCACAGCCTGACCGCCGAGGCCGAGCACCTCCCCCAGCTTCGGCCCGACTGGATCGGCCGCTTCGATCGGATCCTGCTGGATGCCCCCTGTTCCGGCCTGGGCACCCTGGCCCGCCACGCCGATGCCCGCTGGCGCCTCACCCCCGAGACGGTGGCCGAGCTCACTGCCCTGCAGCGCCAGCTGCTGGAGGGGATCCTGCCGCTGCTGGCCCTCCGGGGCCGACTGGTGTACGCCACCTGCACGGTGCATCCCGCGGAAAACGCCGACCTGATCTCCGCCTTCATCGCCCAGCATCCCGAACTGCAGTGGCTTGCCAGCACCCAGAGCTGGCCCGGTGAGGGCCAGGGGGGTGATGGCTTCTACACCGCCACGATCGCCTGCACGGCCGGTTGAGTGGTCAGGGCAGGGGGGGGGCGGCCACCGGCGGCGGCGGCGGCGGCGCGCTGGCCGGTGGTGGTGGCGTAACCGGTGGAGAGGCGCCCCCCGGGGCGTTCGGCGTCGCCCCAGGGGCCGCGGCGCTGGGAGCCGCGGTAGTGCCGCCACTGCTGCCGCCACTGCCGCCGCCGGCACTGCCGCTGCCCGGGCTGCCGCCGTTCGTCGGCGCTGGGCTGGTGCATGGGCTGCCGGGAGGGGGTGGTTCACGGCTGGGGATGGAGCGCGGCGACCAGGGGCTGTCGGCTGGCTCCTGGGGCCACCAGCGGGACCGGCCCGCGCTCTCCGACCTCGGTTCGGACCTCGGTTCGGGCCTGCGCTCCCGTGTGTAGGTGCCGCTCAGCTGGGGCTTGGGGGGGAACCGCCGCACCGGCAGATCCTTCACGATCGGCGCCATGAAGCTGTACCAGGCGTAGGTCGCCACCACCGAGGTGGAACGGGTTTCACGGCTGTCGTCAAAGCCCAGCCACACACCGGTGGTGAGCTGGGGAATGCCGCCGATGAACCAGAGGTCCCGCCCGCCCTCCGAGGTGCCGGTCTTGCCGGCCACAGGGCGATCCGGCAGGGAGGCGGCGGTGCCAGTGCCGCCGGTCACCACCTGCTGCAGCATCCACACCATGGCGTCGGCGATGTCGCTGGGCACGGCCGGCTTGCCCGGCTCCGCATCGGCGCTCCGGCTCCAGAGCAGCTGGCCATCGGGGCCGAGGATCTCCACAAACGGAGTCGGCTTCACATACACGCCCCGGTTGAACAGACCGGCGTAGGCAGCCGTCATGTCGAGCACGGTCTGCTCATAGGCGCCGATCGCCATCGGATAGAAGCGCCCCAGCGGCCGGGTCACGCCGATGCCCAGGCTCTTGGCCGTGTCGATCACCTTGTCAAAGCCCAACTCCTGCAGCAGCCCCACAGCCACCACGTTCAGCGAGTTCTGCAGTGCCACCCACATCGGCACACTGCCCATATAGCGGTTGCCAAAATTGCGGGGGCAGTAGCCCCGGAAGCAGCGGGCGGAATCCCGCAGCACCCGCTCCGGTTTCATCCCCTCCTTGAGGGCGGCGAGGTACACGAACAGCTTGAAGGTGGAGCCCGGCGAGCGCAGGGCCTGCACCGCCCGGTTGAACTGGCTGCTGGAAAAGTCCTTGCCGCCCACCAGCGCCCGCACCAGACCGGTGCCGGGCTCCATGGCCACCAGGGCCCCCTCCATCGCCCCGGGGGTGTACTGATCGATCGTCTTCTGGGCCTGATCCTGCCACTTGAGGTTGAGAGCGCTGCGCACCGTCAGGCCGCCCACCTCCAATTGCTCGGGGCTGAGCACCCGCGGCAGTTCCTGCTGCACCCAGCTGGTGAAATAGGGAGCACGGCTCTCCCAGTACTTCGGTTCGGCCGGTTTGAGCGCCAGCGCCGTGGCCTCAGCCGCGGTCCGCTCCGCCGCCGAGATGAAGCCGGCGTCCTCCATGCGCCGCAACACAATGGCCCGACGCCGCAGGGCCAGATCCGGATTCACCAGGGGCGAATACACCG
>JBJTWP010000255.1:0-4190 GCA_046081805.1 Cyanobacteriota bacterium | reverse complement strand
GGGCCAGCACCGCCAGCCCGCCGGCGGCGTGGATGGCCGAAAGCACGGACTCCGCCCGCAGGGCGGGGCCCACCACCGAGGTGCCCTGCAGGTAGGGCTCCAGGCTCGAGTGCTCAGGCCCGAAGCCCAGCGCCAGCACGTGCACCAGGCAGCCCTCCAGCAGGCAGCTGATCTCCACCCCACGCCAGAGGGTGGGGGTGGGGTGCCCCTGATCGCCGATCCGGTCGAAGTGGTCGCGGATCGGCCGATAGGCCCGCAGGCTGTGATGGTCGGTCACCGCCAGATGCTCCAGCCCCAGCCGCAGGGCCTGGCCCGCCAGCTCCAGCGGCGCCAGGGAGCCATCGGAGCAGTGGGTGTGGCAATGGAAGTTGAACCGGCTCGGGCAGCTGGCGGGCTCCACCTCCCGCAGCACAGCCGCCAGGGGGTGGGCGGCGTGGCGAGCCCTGAGGGTGCTGCTGCTGCTGCCCATGGCGCTGGTGGTCATCCCGCCCCCGCCCCTGCCTGGGCCGCCAGACGCTCGGCCCGCAGCCGGCGCCATCGCCCATAGAACTGGATCGAGGCGGCCATGAACACCACCAGGGCCACGATCAACCAGGTGGCGGCTCCCGTGGGGAATTGGCTCTTGAACACCACCAGCATCACCACGATCACCAACAGCAGGGTGGGGAGCTCGTTGAGAGCCCGCAACTGCTTCGGACTCCAGCCGCAGCTGCCGGCCTGGAGCTGACCCATCAGGCGATAGCAGAACCAGTGGTAGGCGAGCAGCACGGCCACAACCGCCAGCTTGGCGTGCAGCCAACCCTGCTTCAGCCAGGTGGGGTTCACGCTCAGCAGCCCCACCGCGCACACCACGGCCACCACCATCCCAGGGGTCGTGATGATGTTGGCCAGGCGCCGCTCCATCAGGGTGTACTGGGCCTGGAAGGCAGATTGCAACGTGGCGTCCAGCCCATCGGCCTCGCGGTGGTAAATGAACAGGCGCACCAGATAGAACAGGCCAGCGAACCACACCACCACGCCCACGATGTGGAGGGTCTTGAACCAGAGGTAGGCCTCGGGAGGCCAGGCGAAGGCAAGTACCATGCCGCGGAGGCCGATCGCAGCGGCCAGGCTAGATGTGATCCGCCAGTCCCTGGCTGCCCTGCCAAGCCCCGTGTCGTATCCAGGGCTGCAAACGTCCTCCACCCCCCACCGTTGAACCCGATGGCCCGGCGCAATCCGACAGGGGATTTTTTGCAGTTCACGGTCGGCGGCTGTCTGTTCGGCGGCGGTCTGTTCCTGTTCCTGAATCAGGTGAGCGTGAGTTCCGCCTGGCACTCCTCAGGCTTTCGCAGATCCTGGGGTGGCTTCCGCGGCTGGGACCCGATGGCCCTGATGCCGTTCGGCACGCCGGGACTCGGGCTGTTGATGGTGCCCCTGGGCCTCGGTGTGTGCCTGCTGTTTGCCGGCACCTACCAGCGCTGGGCCAGGCTGTTGGTGTGGGGCTCCCTGGCCGCCCTCGTCGTCGGCGTGCTCAACAGCGTCCGGATCAGCTTCATCCCGGCCACGCTGTGGCAGCTCACCATGCAGGTGGTGATGATCGGCAGTGGCGGGGGCCTGATGTTCCGCAGCCTCGGGCCCTACAACGACCAGGGGCGGGACAGGGGCGGGCCGAGCCAGGCCGGCGGCGCGTCCCGGGACCCATCCGATCCGAATGCGGAGGAGGCGGCAACGGCGAACCTGCGCTGGGAGCTGGATGAGCTGAAGCGCCGGCTGGATGAGCAACAGGGCTGAAAGCCTGGGGTCCGTTCAGGCGGGGCCCTCCAGGTGGCTCCCCTCCAGGTGGGTCCGGGCGGTGGCACGGATCGCCCCGAGCTCCTCGGCCGGGATCTTCTCCAGCTGCTTCATCACCAGACCCATGCGCGGGTTACGGCGCAGGCCCTCGGCGTGGCGCGCCAGGAAATCCCAGTAGAGGGCGTTGAAGGGGCAGGCCTGCTCGCCGCTGCGCTGCTTCACGTCGTAGCGGCAACCCTTGCAGTAGGTGCTCATCCGCTTGAGGTAGTTGCCGCTGGCGGCGTAGGGCTTGCTGGCCAGCAGGCCGCCATCGGCGAACAGTCCCATGCCGATCACGTTGGTCTGCATCACCCAGTCGTAGCCATCGATGAACATCCGGTGGAACCAGGCGGTGAGGGCCTGGGGATCGAGACCGGCGATCAGGCCGTAGTTGGCGAGCACCATCAGCCGCTGGATGTGGTGCGCATAGCCGCTCTCCGCCAGCTCTGCCAGCACCGTGTCGATGCAGCCCATGCCGCTGCCGCCCAGGGCATCGAAGAACGCTGGCAGGGGCTGGGTGTGCCCGAAGTGGTTACGGCTGCCGTAGTCGGCACCGAACCAGTCGTAGAGGGCGCGGGTGTACTCACGCCAGCCCAGGATCTGGCGGATCACCCCCTCAAGGCCGTTCAGCGGTGTGCCGCGCTCCAGCCCCGCCTGCTCGAGTCGGCGGATCACCTCCAGGGGATGGAGCAGCCCCAGGTTCAGGTAGGGCGCCAGCAGGGCATGCCAGAGGGTGGGCTGGCCCTCCACCATCGCGTCCTGGTAGGGGCCGAAG
Organism: Cyanobacteriota bacterium; assembly: GCA_046081805.1. Lineage (GTDB taxonomy): Bacteria > Cyanobacteriota > Cyanobacteriia > PCC-6307 > Cyanobiaceae > UBA5018. The sequence continues at coordinate 1,603 of JBJTWP010000255.1, read as the reverse complement.
CCATCCAGCCGGGTGGCAATGAAATGCTCCAGCACCGCCAGCGCCTGCTGCCGCGTCACGGCCCAGCCGAAGGGCCGGCTGCGGCCGGGCAGGGGCGGCTGGCCCGCGGCCTCCCGCATCACGCTGAGGGCGTCCACCTTCCCAGTCACCGCTTCCGTGATGGCGTCGGGCGAGAACCGCAGCGGTTCGGGCCCCTGCAGCCCCCTGGGCGGGGCCTTGCGGTTGTCGTGGTCATAGTTCCACTGGCCGCCGAGGGGCTGGGCCTGGGGTCCGCTGCCCTCCATCAGCACGCCGAAACGACGGCGGCCCTCCCGGTAGAAGTTCTCCAGGCGCAGCTGCTTGTAAGGCCCTGCCCAGGCGGCGAAGGCCTCCGGGCTCCAAAGGAAGGCGTTGGAGGCATGCCAGATCAGCCGGGGCGCTGGAGCGGCCAGCCCCGCCACCGCCGTTTCGATGCGTTCACGGAAGGGGCGCTCCGCCGGCTCCATCACATGCAGCTCCCCGATGCCGTGGGAGCTCACCCAGTCCGCCAGGGCCGGTGTGAAGCCCTCGGCCTCGACGTAGTCAACCGTCCAGCCGGCAGCCCGCAGCTCCTCGGCGAAGTGGCGCATGGCGCTCCACACCAGCACCAGCTTCTGGCGGTGATAGGCGCGCCAGCCCAGCACCGAGCTGCTCTCGACCAGCAGCACCCGTGCCGTGGCGGGCTGGTGGGCCGCCACGGCGCTCTGGGCCTGGTGCAGCTGGTCGCCCAGCACCCAGATGCCTGCGGCAGAATCAGCCACCTTCAGCCCAGCGACTCGCCCGCCAGGCGGCAGGCCCGGCGGGCGACAGCGGCCGCATAGCCCCGCTCCACCTGGCCCGCCCGGGGACTGATCACCCCATCGCGGCAATCCACCACCAGCCGCTCCCGGTGACCCCACTGGTCACTCACCCGCAGCCGCAGCTGCCAGTGGTGCTTGGCACTGCGGCTGATCTCATCACCGCACACCGGGCCCAAACACAGGCCAGGCGCCGCCTGGGCCCTGGGGGCCACCACCAGCGCCAACGCCAGAAGTAAGGCCAAGACGATCCTGATCAACCGGCCAGCTCCAGGGAGCATCCATTCTCCGTCTCCGGCGGATCGATCTCCCCGGAGCCTCCGGGGGAATCCGGTGGGTCCAGGGGCACCGCATCCGGATGGAAGTACTCCCACACCACCTTCGCCAGGCCCGGCCCGAGGCCCGGCGCCTGGGCCAGGGTTTCGGGGCTGGCCAGCTGAATCGCATCGATCGAGCGGAAGTGGGCCAGCAGCTCCTTGATCCGCTTCGGCCCGAGGCCCGGGATGTCGGAGAGGCGGGAGCGCTTCATCCGTTCACCGCGCTGCTGGCGGTGAAAGCTCACGGCGAAGCGGTGGGCCTCGTCCCGCAGGCGCCGCAGCAGCTGCAGGCCGAGCTGCTCGGGCTCGCTGTCCAGCGGCTCCCTGGCGCCGGGCACGAACACCTCCTCCCGCTGCTTGGCCAGGGAGCACACCACCAGCTCCCCGTCGAGGTTGAGCTCCCGCAGGGCCTCCATCACCGCCGAGAGCTGGCCCTTGCCGCCGTCGATCATCACCACATCGGGCCAGTCA
>JBJTWP010000254.1:0-4965 GCA_046081805.1 Cyanobacteriota bacterium | reverse complement strand
AGGAGCGGCTGCTGCAGGTGGCGGCGAGCCTGGAAACCGGCAGCCGCCATCCCCTGGCCCATGCCCTGCTACAGGAGGCTGGGGCCCGCGGCCTGGTGCTGCTGCCGGTGGCGGGGAGCCGCTGTGTGGCGGGTACCGGGGTGGAGGCCTGGCTGGAGGGTCATCTGGCCCAGGTGGGTCGGCCCGACTGGCTGGGGCTGCCGGCGGAGAGGCTGCCGCCAGACCAGGAGGGTTCCACCTGGCTGGCGGTGCGTCTGGACGGCCAGTTGCTGGGACTGGTGGCGGCGGCGGATCAGCCCCGCGAGGATGCCGCCTCCACCTTGGCGGTGCTGCGGGCTGAAGGGCTGCAGCTCGGCCTGCTCAGCGGCGATCGGCAAGCTGCGGTGCGCCATCTCGGAGCGGCACTCGGTTTCGAGCCCGGTGAGCTGGCCTGGGGCCTCACGCCGGAGCAGAAGCTGGAGAGGCTGAGCCCCGGTTGCGCTGCTGTGCCGTTCCCCCGGCCCCTGGCCATGGTGGGCGATGGCATCAATGATGCCCCGGCCCTTGCGGCGGCGGATCTGGGCATCGCCGTGGGTACCGGCACCCAGATCGCTCAGGACACCGCTGATCTGGTGGTGCTCGGTGATCGGCTTGATGGGCTGCTGCGGGCCCGCGCCATCGCGCTACGCACCATGGGCAAGGTGCGACAGAACCTGGCCTGGGCCTTCGGCTACAACCTGGTGGTGCTGCCCATTGCCGCCGGGGCGCTGTTGCCAGCCTTCGGGATTCTGCTCACCCCACCCCTGGCGGCGCTGTTGATGGCGATCAGCTCGATCACCGTAGTGGTGAATGCCCTGCTGTTGCAGGATGGCCGCCATCGCCTGGCCCGTGATCTGTGAGTGCCGCGCCGGCCGCATCCCCCAGCCGTTGCCTGCGCCCCCGGGGCCGTTTGGTGGTGCTGGAGGGCATTGACGGCTGCGGCAAGACCAGCCAGCTCCAGGCTCTCGCCGCCTGGCTTCCCACCAGCGGCCTGCTCCCCCTGGGCGCTGAGGTGCGCACCACCCGGGAACCGGGCGGCACCCCCCTGGGCCTGGCCCTGCGCCAGTTGCTGCTCCATCCCCCGGCGGAGGCGGCACCCGACACCACTGCCGAACTGCTGCTCTATGCCGCCGACCGCGCCCAGCACGTGCAGCAGTGTCTCCAGCCGGCGCTACAGGCGGGCCACTGGGTGCTCAGCGATCGCTTCTGCGGGTCCACCGCCGCCTATCAGGGCCATGGCCGGGGCCTGAGCCTGCGCCTGATTCGTCAGCTGGAGGCGATCGCCACGGGGGGGTTGGCGGCCGATCTCACCCTCTGGCTGGATCTGCCCGTGGCGGAGGCGCTGCGGCGCCGTGGCCACCGGCCGGCCGACCGGATCGAGAGCGCCGGTGACGGCTTCCTCGAGCGGGTGGCGGAGGGGTTTGCCGCCGAGGCTGCTGAGCGCGGTTGGCGGCGCATCGATGCCCGCCCGCCATGGGGTGTGGTTGGTGCCGCCTGTCAGGCGGCGCTGCGGCAGGCCTTCGGCGGAGTCCTGTTGCCAGGGCCGGCGGGATGACGGTTCCCGTCTTTGCCGACCTGCTCGGTCAGCCCAGGGCGGTGCAGCTGCTGGAGGCCGCCCTGGAGCGGCAGCGCCTGGCGCCTGCCTATCTCTTTGCCGGGCCCGATGGGGTGGGCCGGCGACTGGCAGCCCTGCGCTTTCTGGAGGGGGTGCTGGTTGGGGTGGCTGGCAGCCCGCTCGCGCGGCGTCGCCTGGGGGATGGCAACCACCCCGACCTGCTCTGGGTGGAGCCCACCTACAGCGAGAAGGGCCAGCTGATTCCGGCGTCCCGGGCCGAGGAGGCCGGTGTCAGCCGGCGTACCCCCCCCCAGCTGCGGTTGGAGCAGATCCGCGAGGTGTCGCGTTTCCTGGCCCGCCGACCGGTGGAGGCCCCGGGCTGTCTGGTGGTGCTGGAGGGGGTGGAGGCGATGGCCGAGGGGGCGGCCAATGCCCTGCTGAAGACGCTGGAGGAACCTGGCGCCGGTCTGCTGGTGCTGATCACCGCCGCGCCGGAGCAGCTGCTCGGGACGATTCGCTCCCGCTGCCAGCAGATTCCCTTCAGCCGGCTCTCCCCCGAACTGGTGTGGCGGGTGCTGGCCGAACATCCGGCGGCGGCGGCGGATCCGCCGGAAGTGGTCGAACTGGCCGCCGGCTCGCCCGGGGCTCTGTTGCACCATCGCCGCCACTGGCAGCAACTGCCAGAGGGATTGGCGCCCCGTCTGCTCGCGCTCTCCCCCGATCCCCTCAAGGCCCTGGAGCTGGCCCGCGATCTCAGCGAAGCGCTGGACGGCGAGCAGCAGCTCTGGCTGATCGATTGGTGGCAGATCGCCCTGTGGCGACGCCAGCCCGATCCACGGCCGCTGCGGCGCCTGGAGCGCCTGCGGCGGCAGCTGCGCTCCTTCGTTCAGGCCAGGCTGGCCTGGGCGGTGGCCCTGCTGGAGTTGGCCATGGGTTGAGGTTGCCCCCGGGCCAGTCTGCAGGCTCAGCTGGCCTGGGCAGCCCGGGCATTGCGTGCCTCCCGCACCAGGGGAATCAGCGTCGACAGCTGGTCGGCATTGGGAAGCTCCAGGCAGTAGCCGGCGCCGTAAACGGTTTTGATGAACCGTGGCTTGCGCGGGTCGGGTTCGAGTTTGGTGCGCAGATGCCGCACATGCACCCGGATGGTTTCGATGTCGTCATCGGGTTCGTAGCCCCACACCTCCTTGAGGATCAGGGCCGGTGACACCGTCTGGCCGTGGCGTTGCAGCAGGCAGTGCAGCAGCTCGAATTCCAGGTGGGTGAGCCGCACCGGCTGGTCGAACCAGATCGCCTCAAACCGCTCGGGCACCAGGGTGAGTGGTCCGTAGTTGAGAATCTCGTTGTGCTTAGAGGAGAGGGGGGCACGGTCGCTGCGTCGTAGCAGGGCCTTCACCCTGGCCATGAGCTCCTCCAGGTCGAAGGGCTTGGTGAGGTAGTCGTCGGCCCCGGAGTTGAACCCACTCACCTTGTCCTTGATGTCGCCCAGGGCGGTGAGCATCAGGATCGGGATGCGGGCGGTGCGCTCATCCCGGCGCAGCCGCTGACAGATGGTCAGTCCGTCCACCTTGGGCAGCATCAGGTCGAGCAGGATCACGTCGGGCACCACCTGGATGGCCAGGGCCTGACCTTTGATGCCGTCCCCGGCGGAGTGGACGTCAAGGCCGCCATGGCGCAGGTGGTTGGCCACCAGTTCGCGCATGTCGCTGTCGTCCTCGATCAACAGGATGCAGGGCTTCATTGGTGCCGAGTCATTGGTGCCGAGGAATCAACTGCGACCGCTACGGTGCCTGGTGGGGGCATTGTCTCCGTTTGAGGGGATCTGTGATCACCTGGGCCGGGCCATCCAGGGGGTCTGCCGGTCCTGGACCGGGTGCGGTTCAGGACCGGCCGGTGTTGCCGCGAAGCCTGGCTGGGCTCGGATCCCTTGGCCCGCCAGTGGATGGGGCCGGCCATGGGCCTGGCGCCGCCACCACCGCTGCCCGCCTTTCTTTGGGTTTTCTTCAGGTTTGATTGTTGTAATTGCTGCCGGTTGCGGCCGCCAACAAAAAATCCGCAGCCGTCAAGCCGCGGATGATTGAAACTCCCCGGGCGGGATTCGAACCTGCGACCAATCGGTTAACAGCCGACCGCTCTACCGCTGAGCTACCGAGGAATGCGGTGTGTGGAAGTTACCCCTTGGCCCTGCCGCCCTGCAAGGGGGTGAGCCGCTGTTGCAGCAGATTGCCGCGTTGCCAGGGCCCGGCCTGTCCCCGTTCCATCATGGCGGCCCCGTCGCAGCGCTTCAGTTCCTCCAATCGATGGGTGATCCACAGGGCGGTGAGGGGATCCTCGGTCCGATGGGTGAGGGCATGGATCAGCTCCAGCACCTCCCGCTGGCTGGAGGGGTCGAGCAGGGCCGTGGGCTCATCCAGCAGCAGCAGGCCGCTGCCGCTGGCCACGGCGGCGGCGATGGCCAGCCGCTGCTTCTGGCCGCCACTGAGGGTGTGGATCGGCCTTGAATCCAGGCCCTGGAGCCCCACAAGCGCCAGCAGCTCCGCGATCCGGTCGCCTATCTGCCGGGCCCCCAGGCCATCGGGTAGCGCCAGGCGCAGCTCGCTGCCGCAACTGGGTAGTAGCAGCTGGTGGTCGGGGTTCTGGAACACCAGAGCGGCGGGGCCCTGGGTCTGAATTCGGCCTTCGCTGGGTTCCAGCAGGCCGACAATCAACCGCAGCAGGGTGCTCTTGCCGCTGCCGTTGCCCCCGACCAGCATCCATAGCCCCGGCCCGGGAATGGTCAGGTCGCAGTGGCGCAGGGCCTGGTTGCCATGGGGCCAGCGAAAGCTGAGCCGCTCCACCCGCAGGGGCGGGGCGTTGCCGCTGGCTTCAGCCATCGAAACTGAAACCCGGGCGCTTGCCGCTGCCGCCCGTGGCCGACTTTTCATAGAGCTGAACAGCCAGCAGCTCGCTGCTCAGCAGGCTGATGCGCTTGTGCTCGTCCTTTTCGCAGTGCAGCTCCAGCACCCTGGGGCTGCCGGTTTCCAGGGCGTCTTTCACCTGGTGGTAAAGGGCCTCGGCATCGACCAGCTCCCTGCGCTGCACGGCGACGGGTATCGGGCTGAGCCGGATCGAGAGCTCGACGACGTACATGGAGGCTGGCTTGGTGGCCACCCACTTTGGCGAACGCCCCGGTCTGTCAGGGTTCGCTGTAGGCACTTCTGCTTAACGGTGCCGGCTGGAGGCGGTTTGCCCCACGCAGAAGGGGCCCAGGCCTTCTACGATCGGAACGTAACGCTTCATGAAGCTGCCTCTCATGACGATCGCTGTAGGGCGCGCGCCGCAACGGGGATGGTTCGACATCCTCGATGACTGGCTCAAGCGCGACCGCTTCGTATTTGTGGGCTGGTCGGGTCTGC
>JBJTWP010000253.1:0-12065 GCA_046081805.1 Cyanobacteriota bacterium | reverse complement strand
CCAGGCCCTGCTGGCGATGGAGCCGCTGATGCCCAGCAGCGAGGAGGAGCAGCTGCTGATCGTGGGCACCCTCGCCGATCCGGTGGAAGACCGCCTGCTCGACCTGTTCGGCCGTCTCGGCATCGAGCGGATCCGCAGCCTGCCGCCGCGCCGCTCCACCGAACTGCCCCCGGTGGGGCGCGGCACCCGCGTGCTGCTGGCGCAGCCGTTCCTCAGCGCCACCGCCCGGGCCCTGCAGGCCCGCGGCGCCAGCCTGATTCCGGCCCCCTTTCCCCTCGGAGTGGAGGGGAGCCACGCCTGGATGGCGGCCGCAGCCACGGCCTGCGCGGTGCCCGCCGCCACCCAGGAAGCGGTGCTAGCACCGCTGCTGGAGCGGGGCCGGCGGGCAGTCGCCCCCCACCGGGAGGTGCTGCAGGGCAAGCGCCTCTTCCTGATGCCCGATTCGCAGCTGGAGCTCTCCCTGGCCCGCTTCCTGCAGCGCGAATGCGGCATGGAGCTGGTGGAGGTGGGCACGCCCTACCTCGATCGGGCCCTGCTGGCGCCGGAGCTGGCCCTGCTGCCGCCGGACACCCGGATCACCGAGGGGCAGGACGTGGAGCGCCAGCTGGAGCGGGTGCGCGCCAGCCGCCCGGATCTGGTGGTGTGCGGCCTGGGCCTGGCCAACCCCCTGGAGGCCGAGGGCATCGCCACCAAGTGGTCGATCGAGCTGGTGTTCAGCCCGATCCATGGCTGCGACCAGGCGGGCGACCTGGCCGAGCTGTTCTCCCGGCCGCTGCGGCGCCGCCAGGGCCTGCAGTTCAACTGAGGGCCTCCGCCGGCGCGGCCCCAGCCCCCGTTTTCCCTGATCCCTTTCCACCCACCGTTCCCCCTGCTGCCGCCGTGGAACTCACCCTCTGGACCTACGAAGGCCCGCCCCACGTGGGCGCCATGCGGATCGCCGCCTCGATGGAGGGGGTGCACTACGTGCTCCATGCCCCCCAGGGCGACACCTACGCCGATCTGCTGTTCACGATGATCGAGCGCCGTGACCGGCGCCCGCCCGTCACCTACACCACCTTCCAGGCCCGCGACCTGGGGGGCGACACCGCCGAACTGGTGAAGCGCTCGATCGCCGAGGCCGTGGAGCGCTTCCAGCCCGAGGCGCTGCTGGTGGGGGAGAGCTGCACCGCCGAACTCATCCAGGACCAGCCCGGTGCCCTGGCCGCCGGCATGGAGCTTGGGGGCATCCCGATGGTGAGTCTGGAGCTGCCGGCCTATTCCAAAAAGGAGAACTGGGGGGCAGCCGAAACCTTCTATCAGCTGGTGCGGGGCCTGCTGAAGAACCAGGTGCCACCAGCCGGAACCCCGCGGCCGGATCCGGGCCGCTGGCGTGAGCAGGGGCGCCGGCCGCGGGTGAATCTGCTGGGGCCCAGCCTGCTGGGGTTCCGCTGCCGCGACAACGTGGTGGAGCTCTCGCGGCTGCTGGCCGGCTATGGCGTTGATGTGGCGGTGGTGGCGCCCCTGGGCGCCCGCCCGGCGGATCTGCAGCGCCTCCCCACGGCCGAGGCCAATGTGTGTCTCTATCCAGAGGTGGCAGGTTCAGCCTGCAGCTGGCTGGCACGGCAGTTCGGCATGCCGGTGGTGACCACCGTGCCGATCGGCATCGGCGCCACGGTGGCCTTCCTGCGGGAGCTGCACCAGCTGCTGGCCATGGAGCTGCCCGCGGAGCTGCAGCCGGGGCCCGATGGGGTGTGTGCGGCGGAGCGGCGGTCGCGACTGCCCTGGTATTCGCGCTCGGTGGATTCCACCTATCTCACCGGCAAGCGGGTGTTCATCTTCGGGGATGCCACCCACGCCATCGCCGCCGCCCGCATCGCCAGGCTGGAGCTGGGTTTCGAGGTGGTGGGCCTGGGCAGCTACAGCCGGGAGCAGGCCCGCGACGTGCGGGCGGCGGCGGCCGAGCTGGGCCTGGAGGCCCTGATCAGCGACGACTACCTGGCGGTGGAGGCCGCCATGGCTGAGGCCGCGCCGGAGCTGGTGCTCGGCACCCAGATGGAACGCCACAGCGCCAAGCGACTGGGCATTCCCTGCGCCGTGATCAGTTCGCCGCTGCACGTGCAGGACGTGCCGGCCCGCTTCTCGCCCGTGATGGGCTGGGAGGGGGCGAATGTGATCTTCGACAGCTGGGTACACCCGCTGATGATGGGGCTGGAGGAGCACCTGATCGGCATGTTCCGCCATGACTTCGAGTTCGTGGACGGTCACCTCAGCCATCTGGAGGGGGCCACAGCCCCGACACGCCCCGAGGAGCGACCCGCCACCGCCCCGCTCGCCCCCGCAGCCGAGGCCGCCACCCCCGACCAGCGCACCGCCGTGGTCGCAGCTGATGGACCCAGTTGGAGTGCCGATGGTGAGGCCGAGCTCGCCAAGATTCCGTTCTTCGTGCGTGGCAAGGTGCGGCGCAACACCGAAACCTATGCCAAGCAGCACGGCCTGCTGGAGATCGACCGCGAGGCGTTGTATGCCGCCAAGGCCCATTTCAGCCGGTGATCTTGCCAGGGCTGCGGGGCCGAAGCGATGGAGCAGGGTTTGAGTATTTCCACTCAGGTCCCTGTGCGCAGATGCCCACATTCGCCGGCCGAAGCAGCTCAGATGTTGCGCTTTGCATGAGCGCGGTTCCCAGAACTGCTTGGCCAGCGTTGGATGGAATCGCAAGCATCGTTTGCAGGGATGACAACCACACTTCGCCGCCCCGATGGTGAGGGCAGCGTTCAGGTGCATCAGGACGACAACCTGCGCATCCAGGAGGGAGCCCTGGTGATCGCCGTCTACGGCAAGGGCGGCATCGGCAAGAGCACCACCAGCTCCAACCTGTCAGCCGCCTTCTCCAAGCTGGGCAAGCGGGTGCTGCAGATCGGCTGCGATCCCAAGCACGATTCCACCTTCACGCTCACCAAGCAGATGGTGCCCACGGTGATCGACATCCTCGAGACGGTGGATTTCCACACGGAGGAACTCCGTCCCGACGATTTTGTCTTCGAGGGCTTCAACGGCGTGATGTGCGTGGAATCGGGCGGCCCCCCGGCCGGCACCGGTTGCGGCGGCTACGTGACGGGACAGACGGTCAAGCTGCTCAAGGAACACCACCTGCTCGATGACACCGACGTGGTGATCTTCGATGTGCTGGGAGATGTGGTGTGTGGTGGCTTTGCGGCACCGCTCCAGCATGCCCATTACTGCCTGATCGTGACTGCCAACGACTTCGACTCGATCTTCGCGATGAACCGCATCATTGCGGCGATTCAGGCCAAGGCCAAGAACTACAAGGTGCGGCTGGGTGGCGTGGTGGCCAACCGCTCCAAGGACACCGATGAGATCGACAAGTTCAATGCCCGCGTGGGCATGAAGACCATGGCCCACTTCCCTGATCTCGACGCGATCCGTCGCTCGCGGCTCAAGAAGTGCACCATCTTTGAGATGGATCCCACCCCCGAAGTGGAGGCGGTGCAGAACGAATATCTCAATCTTGCGCGCCGCATGCTTGAAGATGTCGAACCCCTGGACGCCCACTCGCTCAAGGACCGCGAGATCTTTGATCTGCTGGGCTTCGACTGATCCTGCTTTGCCGTGGTGTCAGCGGCTCGGTCCGGGTCGAGCGGGTTGCGCATGGGAAGCGGGGCGCTGGGGTAGGTGGGCCTCCAGCAGGGGGATCAGGCGCTCCAAGGCCACCCCCCGGCTGGCCTTGAGCAGCAAGGCATCGCCAGGCCGCAGCCACGCCACCAGCGGCTCCAGGGCCTCAACGGGGGCACCGACCCGCTGCAGCCGCGTCACACCGGCCGCCGCCTCGAGCATGGCGGCCCCTTCCGCACCCCCATCCACCACCACCAGCCCATCAAGCTGCAGCTCAGCGGCCCGTCGCGCCACCCGTTGATGCAGCCAAACGCTCTGCTCCCCCAGCTCCAGCATGGTGCCGAGCACGGCGAACCGGCGCCCGCCGCTTGCCAGGGGTTCGCGGGCCAGCAGATCCAGGGCCGCCAGCACGGCCTCCGGTGAGGCGTTGTAGGTCTCATCCAGCAGGGTGATGCCGGCCAGCCGCTGCCGGCGGCAACGGCCGCCGGGCAACTCCACGGTCAGATTCGTGAGTGTTGCTGGATCCACACCGAGGTGGCGGGCCACCGCCAGGGCCAACAACAGGTTGCGGGCGTTGTGGCGGCCAGGCAGCGGCACTGGCACGGGACCACCAGCCGCCGCCAGGCCACCGAGCTGCAGCTCCAGCCAGGCCGGGGCGTCCGGGCCAGGCTCCACCAGCCGCCCGACCAGGTCAGCCGCCGGGGTCTCCGCCGCCAGGGGGTCATCGGCCAGGGCCACCCGGCACACCAACCCCTGCCAGGCCGAGGCCAGGGCAGCCTCCAGCAGCGGATCTCCGGCCGGGATCACCAGCAGACCATCGGGTTTCAGGCAGGCGGTGATCTCGCACTTGGCGGTGGCGATGGCCTCCCGAGTGCCCAGGCGGCCGAGATGGGCCGTGCCGATGTTGGTGATCACGGCCACATCGGGCGCGGCGCAGCGACTCAGGCGCTCGATTTCCCCCAGGCCGCGCATGCCCATCTCCACCACCAGCGCCCGATGCCCAGGGCCGGCCTTGAGCAGGGTGAGCGGAACGCCGATGTCGTTGTTCTCGTTGCCGCTGCTGGCCAGCACCGGGCCCAGCGGCGCCAGCACCGCCCGGAGCAGCTCGCGGGTGGTGGTCTTTCCGGCCGAGCCGGTCACCGCCACCACCGGCAGAGACAGGGTCGTCCGCCAGTGGTGGGCCAGCTGCTGGTAGGCCAGCTGGGTGTCGCTGACCCACCAGAGCGGGCAGGCACGCTCCTGGGCGGCCGCCAGCAGGGCCTCGGCCCGCGCCGGTTCCAGCCGCGCCCGCTCGGCCACCAGGGCCCGGCAACCGGCGGCCAGGGCCTGCTCCAGAAACCGGTGGCCATCGAGGGAGTCCCCCACCAGGGGAACGAACAGGGAGCCGGCGGGTAGCTGACGGCTGTCGGTGCTGACGGCGCTCAGCCGTGCCAGCCCCTGCCCATCGCTGAGGGGCCCCGTGGACGGCACGCCCCAGAGCTCCTGCAGGGCGGCCAGTGGCAGTGGCATCAGCTGGGCAGCTCGGGATCCAGCAGGATCATGCCGGAACCCACCATCGCCGGCCGGCCTAGGGGCTGGCCGGCCGTGTCCACCAGGATCAGGCTTCCATAGCCCAGGGCGCGGCTGCGCTCCAACCAGCGGTCGGCCTCGGCGTGGCGCTCAGCCTCGCCCAGGGACCCAAATCCCTGCCGCAGCCGCAGCTCCAGGGTCCCCTGCGCCGGCACGGGATGGGCACTGGCGATCAGGTGGCGAGGGTCATCCTGGCGGAGCAGCTCCACCAGCGGATCGAGCTGCAGCTCAGAGGCCTCCGGTGGGAGCGACTCCGGCGGGAGCGGCTGCTGTGGGAGCGGCTGCGGCGGCGCCTCAGGCAGGGGGGGAGCGGCCAGGGGCTGGGCCGCTGCTGGCCCCGGCCGTGGACTGGGGAGTGGGCTGGAAGAGGATGGGGTGGGGAGTGGTGACTCCGGTGCGGCGCCGACCAGGGGCAGGGCCAGCAGGGCGATCGGCACCAGGGTCAGGAGCAGGGGCCAGAACAGGGCCGCCAGGGCCCCAGGCCAGAAGCCCGGTCGCCAGAGGCGGCCTTCCCGGTTGCGCCGCCAGAGCTGCCGGGCCAGCAACCGGAGGCTGGCCAGCACGGCCCTGAGGTCCCGAGCCAGGGCCTTGAGGGGATCCTCATAGACCGCCGGCAGGTTCTCGGCGGAGGGCTGATCAGGGGAATCAGGCGGAGCCACCGGTCGCCATCGATCTCCAGGGTTGGCTCAGCTTCAGGCCTGGTTCCGCAGCCGCAGCAGGGACGCCAGGCCACGACGACTCGGATCCGCATCCTGCCCCTGGGAGAAGCGTTCGACGGCGGCGGCCTCCGGGGTGGGTTCCTTGACGCCACAGACGTCGCGGTACATGGCGTCGTAGGCGAGGGCGGAGCGGGCCCAGCTGAAATCGACCCCCATGGCGCGTCGCTGCAGCTGCGCCCAGCTGGCGGGATTGCGGTAGGCCTCCCAGGAGCGCACGATCGCCGTGTAGAAGTCGATCGGCTCGTAACGATCGAAGCCATAGCCCGTGCCGGTGTCAGCCCCCGGGTCATTCGGAGGCACGGTGTCCACCAGACCTCCCACCATCCGCACCACCGGGATGGAGCCGTAGCGCATCGCCAGCATCTGGCTGATGCCACAGGGCTCGAAGCGACTGGGCATCAGGAAGGCGTCGCTGCCGCCGTAGACCAGGCGCGACAGGGCGTCGTCGTAGGTGAGAAACACCGCGAAGCGGCCCGGATGGCGGGCCGCCATCTGCCAGAGGCCACTCTCATAGGTGCGGTCGCCCGTGCCCAGCACCACGATCTGACTGTCGGTGTAGGCCAGCACCCGGTCGGCCACCTGCAGCAGCAGATCCACGCCCTTCTGGTCCACCAGGCGGCTCACCATGCCCAGCAGATAGGTGCGGGGGTTCACGCCCAGTCCAAAGCGCTCCTGCAGAACCTGCTTGTTCGCAGCCCGGGGAGCCAGGTCGTCAGCGGAGAAGGTGGCCGCCAGGGCCGCGTCCGTGGCGGGGTTCCAGTCGTCGATGTCGATGCCGTTGACGATGCCACGCAGCTTGCCGCAGATGTAGTTCAGCAGCCCCTCCAGCTGTTCGCCGTACTGGGGCGTGCGGATCTCCTGGGCATAGGTGGGCGACACCGCATTCACCCGGTCGGCGTAGAGCAGGGCCGCCGCCATCGTGTGGTCGCCCTGCATGTACCAGGGGCACCAGGTCATCCGCTCCAGCTTCCAGCGCCAGGGACCCTGGTACTTGAGGTTGTGGATGGTGAACACCGTGCTGATCTCCGGGTCCTGGTGCATCCACACCGGGATCATGCCCGTGTGCCAGTCATGGCAATGGAGCACCTGGGGCTTCCAGTGGTTCCAGGCAAATTCCGCGGTGGCACTGGCAAAGAAGGTGAAGCGCCAGTCCTCGTCGTCGCCGCCGTAGATGCGCTCGGAGTCGAACACGGGGTGACCCACCAGATAGAGCGGCAGGCCGGAGCCGGGATGGACCGCCTCGAACACGGCGAATTCGTTGCCCATCGTGTGGCCCCGCCAGACCGGCTGCTGCGGAATCGACAGGCGGCTCCACAGCCGGCCGTAGCCCGGCAGGATCACGCGCACGTCATGACCGAGGGCCGCCAGCGCTGGGGGCAGGGAGCCCACCACGTCCCCCATGCCACCGACCTTCACCAGGGGGGCGCATTCGGCAGCGGCAAACAGGATGCGCATCACCGGGGATCAAGTTCGGGCCACTTTACGGGCCGTCTCCCACTCAGGGCAGCACGGTCACCGGGGTTCCCAGCTGCACCACTGCAAACAGCTCCCGCACGTCTTCCTCATGGAGGCGCACACAGCCATGACTCACGGCCCGGCCCACGGTCCAGCGGTGGGGGGTGCCATGGAACCCAGTCACCGTGCAGCCTCGAACGCTGAGGTGGCGCTCCCCGTCCCAGCCCGTGCGCGGCGTGCAATCGCGATGGAAGCCGATCCAGCGGCTGCCCAGCGGGTTGGCCGCACCGGGCCCCACCAGGCGGCCGTTGCCGGGATGCTCCCACACCGGATCGGTCCGCATCTCCAGCACCTGGAAGCGACCCACCGGGGTCTCCCAGCCCACCATGCCAACGGCGGCCGGGTAGCGGCGCAGCAGCTGGCCGCCCTCCAGCACCATCAGCAGGCGCTGGCGCCGGTCCAGCACCAGCTCGAGGCCCTGCTGCTGCCGCAGGGGAGGCGGCAGCCGCTGGGGGAGGGATTCCCCAGCAGGGCTCAGCGGGGCCAGGGGAGGCAGCGGCTCAGCCGCCCGGGACTGGGTCGGGGCGCCGAATGCTGCTCCGACGGCCATGGGGACGGCCATGGCGGCGGCCGCTGCAACGGCCATGGCGGCGGCCGCTGCAACGGCCATGGGGACGGCCATGGTGAGCCTGGGCAACGGGTCGCGCTTCAGGGCTAGCGCCGCGCCACCGCCCTGTCCAGAAACCCTGTCAAGACACCCTCTCCAGACCTCCCGCCCAGACACTCTGTCCAGCCACGATCACCAGAGCGGGCCAGGGGCCATCCATCGGCTCAGGGCAGCCAGGGGTAGTCGCTGAACTCCGGAGCCCGTTTCTGCAGGAAGGCATCGCGGCCCTCCTGGCCCTCCTCGGTTCGGTAGAAGAGGTGGGTGGCCTGTCCCGCCAGCTCCTGCAGGCCCGCCATGCCATCGGTTTCGGCATTGAACGCCGCCTTCAGGCAGCGGATCGCCGTGGGGCTGTGCTGGAGCACCTCCCGGCCCCAGCGCACGCCCTCAGCCTCGAGCTGCTCCAGGGGCACCACCGTGTTCACCAACCCCATGGCCAGCGCCTCCTCGGCCCCATATTGCCGGCAGAGGAACCAGATCTCGCGGGCCTTGCGCTGGCCCACCAGCCGGGCCAGGTAGCTGGCGCCGAAGCCCCCATCGAAGCTGCCCACCCGCGGACCGGTCTGGCCGAAGCGGGCGTTCTCCGCCGCGATGCTCAGATCGCAGAGCAGGTGCAGCACCTGGCCGCCGCCGATGGCATAGCCCGCCACCAGGGCGATCACCACCTTGGGCAGGCTGCGGATCAGGCGCTGCAGATCCAGCACGTTGAGGCGGGGCAGGCCCTGCTCATCCAGATAGCCCCCATCGCCGCGCACGCTCTGGTCGCCGCCGGCGCAGAAGGCCCAGCCCCCATCGGCCGCCGGGCCGGCGCCCGTCAACAGCACCACGCCGATGCGGGGATCGTCCCGCAGGCGCGTGAAGGCGTCGCAGAGCTCCACCACCGTGCGGGGCCGGAAGGCGTTGCGCTTGTGGGGCCGGTTGATGGCGATCCGGGCGAGGCCCTCATCACTGCGCGCCAGGGTGATGTCCTCGTAGGGGCCGAGGTGGGCGCCGAGCGGCTGCCACGCCAGCGGCGGGTCGGCGGGAGCGAAGGCGAAACTCAAGGCCACGACTGGAGAGCGGCCCCCATTGTGCGCAGCGCCTGGCGCAGGCCCGCGTCAGCGCGGCGGTCGGTGGGCAGCCGCAGCAAGGCCAGGGGCTGGGCCAGGGCCCAGGCCAGATCCACCTCCAGAGCAGCCAGATCCGCACAGCTACGGCCCGGCACCCCGTGTGCCGCTGCCAGGGCCAGGGGATCGACGGCCTGGGGCATGGCGAACAGTCGGTCGAAATCCAGCAGCCGCTCAGGATCGGGCCGGATCGGCAGCTGCTCGAAGATGCCGCCGCCGCCGTTGTCGAGCAGCAACACCGTCAGGCGGCCGTGGAGCTGCCGACGCCAGAGCCAGCCATTGGCGTCATGCAGCAGGGCCAGATCACCCGTGATCAGCACGGCGGCGCCGTCCGCCTGGGCCACACCACAGGCCAGGGAGAGGGTGCCGTCAATGCCGGAGGCACCTCGGAAGCTGACCACGGCTCGCGGCGGGGCATCGGGCGGCATGAAGCTCTCCCAGTCGCGCACAGGCGAACTGTTGGCCAGCACCAGGGGCAGCCCGGCCGGCAGCAGGCGGCTCAGCCGACGGGTCAGGGCCGGTTCGCTCAGGCCGCCCGCGGCCGGGCCGGTCGGGCCGCAGAACTGCTGATCCAGCCATTGATCCAGCCATGCCTGCAGCCCCCGATCCGCCCCAAGCCAGCGGCGGGCCAGGGCCTGCGCCTCCAGGGCGGGCGTCGCCGCTCCCCAGGGCGCTGCGACGCCCCCCCACCAGGCCTCCAGACCGCCGTCGAACTGGGCTGTGGCACAGCGGAGGGCATCCAGAGAGCGCGGCTCGCCCTCGCTGATCAGCAGCTGATGGCCGCCGCAACTCCGCAGAAAGCTCTGCAGTCGGCGGCTGGCCGGCACCGGCCCCAACCGCAGCACCTGGCGGGCCTGCAGGTCGCTGCGCGGAGCCGCCAACAGCAGGTCGTAGCCGGCGACCAGCTCCAGCTCCGCGGTCCCGCGCAGACCACTGAGGGCATCGGCCAGCAGCGGCCAGCCGGTGCGCCGCTGGAGCTGGTGCAGGGCCCGCAGAAAGCCTGGCTGGTGCTGGGGCCGGCCTCGCCAGGGGCCGGCCACGATCAGGCCCGGCTGGTCGGGGTTGAGCGGCTCCAGCAGCGCGACTTCGCCTGGATCGTGCCGCCGCCGCTCGCAGGGCTCCGCCGCCAGACCCCCTGGCTGAACGGGCGGCGGCAGGGCTTCGCCCAGGCCGCGCAGCACGGCAGCGTTCCCGTGCAACGGCTCCTCCAGCGGCAGATTGAGCTGCACCGGCCCCGGGGCCTGACCGCCCTGGCCGAGGCAGGCCCGCAGGGCGTCTGCGGCCAGCTGCCGCAGGGCCCCGGGGTCCATCCTGTGCAGGCCGGCCGGATCGGCCAGGCCCTGCCAGCGCAGGGACGGTCGCAGGAAGGCCTCCTGATTCACCGTCTGGTTGGCGCCGCAGCCCTGGAGCCGGGCCGGCCGATCAGCGGTGAGCAGCAGCAGCGGAATGGCGCCGTAGTCGGACTCCACCGCCGCCGGCAGCAGGTTGGCCACGGCCGTGCCGGAGGTGGTGATCACGGCCGCCGGCAACCCCGTGGCGCGACCGTGGCCCAGGGCGAAGAACGCGGCCGAGCGCTCATCGATCGCCGTCACCAGTTCAACCCCCTTGCGCTCAATCCAGCCCGCCGCTACCGCCAGCGGACCGGATCGGCTGCCAGGGCACAGCACCATCAGCCGCACGCCGGCATCGACACAGCCCTGAAGCACGGTGAGGGCGGCCTCCAGGTTGGCGCGGGCCTGGTCCAGCGGGGTGGCAGCAGGATGGGGCGCCCATCTTCCCCCCGCACCTGTCTTGAGCCCCGAGCCGTCCTCCCCCCCCCAGCAGCAGGCGGGGATCGGATCACGCCTGCGCCGTGACCTGCTGGCGCTGCTGGCCTGGGTGCTGGTGGCCCTGGCCTTGCGAGCCCTGGTGGTGGAACCCCGCTGGATCCCCTCCGGCTCCATGCTGCCTACCCTGCAGCTGCAGGACCGGGTGCTGGTGGAGAAGCTGCGGCCCCGACTGCAGCGGCCCCTGCCCGTGGGCACGGTGGTGGTGTTCCGGCCGCCGCCGCCGCTGGTGGCGGCGGGTTACGACCCGGAGGCCGCCCTGATCAAACGGGTGGTGGCAGGTCCTGGCGACCGCGTGGAGGTGCGGGGGGGGGGCCTGTGGCGCAATGGGGAGCCCGCCCGCGACGACTGGGCGGCTGAGCCGATGGCCTACAGCCTCGGGCCGGTCACGCTGGCGGCGGGGACTCTGCTGGTGCTGGGGGACAACCGCAACGCCAGCCTCGATTCCCATCTCTGGGGTCCCCTGCCCCAGTCCTGCGTGCTCGGTACCGCGATCTGGCGCTATTGGCCCCTGGATCACTTCGGACCGATCGATCGGGGCGGGGGGAGAACCGGCCCCGGGGATTCCGAAGGACTGGGTTATGGTGCAGCCCGTCGCGGAGCGTACACCGGTGATGTTCAACCCGGAGTTCCTGACCAGTGACAACGAGGCGACCAGTGGCAACGCCCTGATTCAGTACCTCCAGGAGCAGTCTCCGGATGTGCTGCAACGGGTGGCCCGCTCCGCCAGCCCTGAAATCCAGGACATCATTCGCCACAACGTGCAGGGGCTGCTGGGAATGCTCCCCTCGGAGCAGTTCGACGTGAAGATCCAGACCAGCCGCGAAAACCTGGCCGGCCTCCTGGCCTCCGCCATGATGACCGGTTATTTCCTGCGCCAGATGGAACAGCGCATGGAACTGGAGAGCACCCTGATCGGCAGCGGCGGGCTGGGGGATCTGGATGCCGACCCCGGCGAGCTGCGGCTCTGAAGGGCTAGCCCCCGTCGGGCCCGGGCTTGGGTGCGGCCGGAACCACCCCCAGGCTCAGCAGGGTGTGATCGATCCCGGCCAGATAGGTCCAGCTGCCCTGATCGGGAGCCCAGGGTCGGGATTCGATCGTGTCGGCAAGCCGGGCC
>JBJTWP010000252.1:0-4411 GCA_046081805.1 Cyanobacteriota bacterium | reverse complement strand
CTCAGGGTGGGGCCGATGTTCGGGATCACGTTCAACAGTCCGGCCAGCACCGCATTGGCGGCCACCAGTTTCACCCCCAGCAGCCACAACCCCAGGGCCGCCAGGCTGCCCACGCACACGGAGCTGATCACCACCCCCACCATCCAGGCGCTGAGGGCGGTGCCGCAGAGCACCAGCACCTGGCGAAACCGGCGTCGGTAGAACGAGGGCACCAGCAGCACCGCCACCTCGCGATAGGCCGTGGGCTGGGCGGCGACCATCAGGGCCACCGCCAGCACGAACACCAGCTGCAACAGGCCCGTGCCCAGATTGCCGGCCAGGCCCAGCAGGCGTAGCAGACCGCCGCCCAGTTCGGGTGGCACCGCAGGAACGGACAAGGTGCCTGGCTGCAGCAGGCCATCCCGCAGCCAGGCGATGCTCGGATCGTGGCTGCCGTAGAGCATCTGACTGGCACTGGCCAGTCCCTGACGAAGCAGCGTCAGCAGCGAGAGGGCTGCGGCCGGCAGTTTCAACAGCAGCTGGGCGAACTGATCGACAAAGGGCGGGATCACCGCCGTGGCGATCACCACCAACACCAGCAGCAACAGCAGCAGGGACACCACCACGGCGCGGGGCCGGGAGCAGCCCAGCCGCTGGCGCACCCCATCCACCAGGGTGCAGAGGGCCTGGGCAATCACCAGGGCTGAAAACAGCAGCACCAGGCTCTCGCGCAACTGCCACAGCAGCACCAGGGCTGCCAGCAGGGCCAGCAGCCCCAGCCACTGGCCAAGCCCCATGGCCGAGGGCCCTCGCCCCGGGTCAGATCGCAAGCCCACGGCGCCCCTCAGCCCTCGCCGCCTTCGTCATTGCCCTCGCCCTGGCTGCCGGCGAAGCCGAGCTCGTGACTCTCGGCATAGCGCTGGGCAAATCGCATGAAGCGTTCAAAATCCTCCGTGCTCTTCCAGGTGTAGGTGACTTCCAGGGCCGAGGCCTTGCCATTGACGAAGCGTGCCTTCACTTCACGGGTGACCAGCTCGCCCTCCTCATCCAGCATGAACATGCCGGTGATGTCACCCATGGTTTCTGGAGCCAGGGCCTCGGGCTCCTCAAACACGAACATCGCCTGACCCGTTCGGCCGTCGCGGGAACGGGTGAGCCGGATGTCGGGCACGACCGGTTCATCCACGCCGCGGAAGAACTGAATGGCTGCGCCCATGCCGATCCGGTCAAAAACTAATCCTAGGCAGTGGCTAACGCAGGGTCCCTGGACGGCTGGCGGCGCCGGGGACGAGGGCTAGCAGAGCCAGGGCTGCCTCGGCATCGCTGCGGCTTGCCAACTCCAGCCTGGGCACGGCCTCTGGGCCCCGCTGCTCCACCTCGTGGTCGTAGCAGCGATCGTAATAGTCGATCATCTGGCGGCAGGCGCCAGCCCAGTCCTCAGCGGCGATGGCCTCCAGGGCCAGGGCGGTGCGGTGGGGGCCGAGGCGCCGCGCGATCCGCTCCGTGGCCTGGTGGAGGGGCCGCTGGCCCTGGTGGCCATAGACGGCCACCAGCCGCTTCAGCCGCTCCTCCAGTGGCCGGCTGATTTCGATGGCCGGGGCCCGCTTCATCTGCCGCCAGAGGCCAGCTGGGATGCGGCAGCGCCCCACCTGGGCGCTTTCGGCCTCCAGCCAGATCACCTCGGCCTGCCGCCGGTTCCACAGGGCCAGGGCCAGGCGGTTCTCGTAGTGCTCGTTGCTGGGCTGGGGTGGCAAGCCCAAACCCCCGAAGCTGCTGCCGCGGTGGTGGGCCAGTCCCTCCAGGTCGACAACGGCCTCCCCCCGGGCCGCCAGGGCCAGCAGCAGGTCGGTTTTTCCCGTGCCGGTGCGACCCGCCAGCAGCCGCAGCGGCCAGGGCTGCTCCAGCAGCTCCAGGGCCCAGCGGCGGTAGCTCTTGTAGCCACCCTCCAGCAGCAGCACCGGCAGCTCCAGCACGCCCGCCAGCCAGGCCACGCTGCCCGAACGCAGGCCGCCCCGCCAGCAGTGCAGCCGCAGCACGGCTCCGGGCTCCCGTCCGGCCATGGCCTGGTGCAGCGCGTCGGCCAGGGTCTCCAGCCGCGGACCCACCCATCGCAGGCCGAGGGCCATGGCGTCCCGGCGTCCCTGTTGCCTGTAGGCGGTGCCCACGGCGGCCCGTTCCTGATCCGAGAACAGGGGCAGATTCAGGGCGCCAGGGATGTGGCCCTGGGCGAATTCCGCAGGACTGCGCACATCCAGCAGCGGCCCTCGCGCCTCGAGGAAGGTGTCCACCCCGCTCACGGGCATGCTGCTGGGTCCTCATGCTCGGATCTCAGCTGACATAGTGGGCCAACGCTGGCTCCTGTTCAGGCACGGTCCTTCATGCTCTCCGGACCTCCGGTCACCGTCACCGCCACCCCAGAGGCCCTGCTCGACCGTTTCCAGGCAGGCACCGACCGCCAGCGCCGCAGCCAGCTCAGCCTGGTGCTCCAGCGCGGGGCGGAGCTTCTGCCCCTGATCCCCGACCATCTGGCGGCACTGGATGCCACGGGTGACGACTGGGCTGCCGGTGCCCTGATCCAGTTGTTGCTGGCCAGCGGCGCCGAGGCCCGGGAGTCCTTTCTGGCCCGCCACCCCGCCGGCTGGCTGGCCGTCGTCAGCGGGGCCGGCCTCGATTACGGCCCGCTGCAGCGGCACCTGATGCTGCAGGAGTATGAGGAGGCCGACCGGCTCACCAGTGCCCATCTGCGGGAGCTGGCTGGTGCGGCTGCCGTGCAGCGCGGCTATGTGTACTACAGCGAGGTGCCGGCCATGCCCGCCTCCGACCTGGAGACGCTCGATCGCCTCTGGGTGTGCTTCTCCCGGGGGCGCTTCGGGTTTTCGGTGCAGGGCCGGTTGCTGGCCGGCCTGGAGGGGCGCTGGGAGAAACTCTGGCCGCGTCTGGCCTGGAAAATCGATGGTCGCTGGACCCGCTATCCCGGTTCCTTCCAGTGGACCATCGAGGCTCCGGAGGGTCATCTGCCCCTGGTGAATCAGCTCCGCGGTGTGCGCTTGATGGATGCCCTGTTGCAGCATCCGGCCCTGCAACGGCGCATCACGGGCTGAAGGGCCTAGCTCCGCTGCGGGGTAGCGTTTTGGCCGTGCCCATCGCCGGACACGTGCCATGGCCCTGCGCCACGGATTGACGCCCTGGTCGCTCCCCCGCTGGCGTGACTACATCACCCCCTCCACCCTGCAACTGGCGCCGCTGTTGGAACTGCTGCTGGAGCCGGTGCGCTGCTCCCGGTTGCAGGCCCAGGTGCAGCTCGGCCTCCAGGAGGCTCTGGTCAATGCGGTGCGCCACGGCAATGGCAACGACCCGGCCAAGTGCCTGCGCATCCGCCGGATCGAAACCCCTCGCTGGCTGATCTGGCAGGTGCAGGACGAGGGGCATGGTGTGCCGAGTCCGGCCCGGCGGGCCCGCCTGCCCGACCAGTGTGAGGCCACCGGCGGGCGCGGGCTGTTCCTGATCCACCAGTGCTTCGACGACGTGCGCTGGAGTCGTCGCGGCAATCGTCTGCAGCTGGCCGTGGTGCGCGAACCGGGCCGGACGGTTCTGTTCAGCGCCGATGGGCCGGACAGCCCGGATCGCTGAGTTCCGCCCTCAGCCAGCCCAGGCTGTGCTCCAGCAGGGCGATGGCCTGAAGCCGGGCCTCCGATGGGGCTGAGGCGCCGGGATCGTCGCCGGCGAGCAGCTGCACTAGGGCCGCGCTGATCTGCTCGGCCGCGCGCCGGGGTCGCTGCCGCTTGAGGGCATGCCAGTCCCGTTCGCCGATGCTCAGGCTGCGCTGCAGGGCCACCGCCTGCTCAAGAGAACCGACGGGCCAGGTGGCCTGCTCGATGGGCGAAGTTGCCGTTGAGGACACTGGACGCTGGGGGCACGGAGGACCATCCTGCCGCTGCCTGCCACCAGATGGGTCGATGTGCTCTGCTTCGTGCTCTGCATCGCACCACCCTGCTTCGGCATGGCCGGATGGTTCGTGGGCTCGCTGCCCTGTACATCCAAGCCTCCTTGGCCATGGGCAATGGTGGGAAGCGCCATTGGCTGGGCCGGGATGGGCGAAGACTCGATCCCGAGCCGACGGAGCTGGCAGAGCTCAACTGCAACGTGCTGTTGCTCTGGCAGCTTGTGCTGGACAGCGTGAAGCTGACCTGGGGCCAGTTGTACACCGGTCGAACCGATGGCTGGGCCTCCGATGGGGTGGAAGTATCCCAAGCGGAAGGCGCAAAAAAACCTCAGCAATGGACGGAACCACTGCTGAGGACCAGGCCTTACTAGGGCTAAAGGAGGAATGTGAATTCAGTCCTTCATCGCTGTTGGCACTGCTGATCACTGGCGGGACAGTCGGAAGGGGGATCCGGCTGATTCGCCACGAGGGTGGACTCGAGACGCTGGG
>JBJTWP010000251.1:0-4981 GCA_046081805.1 Cyanobacteriota bacterium | reverse complement strand
ACGATTCTGATCTCCACCCAGCACACCGCCGAGATCGACGGCATCAGCGAGGAAGTCGCCCTGCGCGAGCGCATCGCCACCGATCTGTGGACCCATGTGGTGGAGCCCGCCACCGGCGATCTCCAGCTCAAGCCCAACAAGCAGGCCACCCGCTTCCTGGTGAATCCCACCGGCAAATTCGTGGTGGGGGGGCCCCAGGGCGACGCCGGCCTCACGGGCCGCAAGATCATCGTGGACACCTACGGGGGCTATGCCCGCCACGGCGGCGGTGCCTTCTCCGGCAAGGATCCCACCAAGGTGGACCGCTCCGCCGCCTACGCCGCCCGCTACGTGGCCAAGGCCCTGGTGGCCGCCGGTCTGGCCCGCAAGGCTGAGGTACAACTGAGCTATGCCATCGGCGTGGCCCGTCCCGTGAGCATCCTGGTGGAGAGCTTCGGGACCGGGGCCATCTCCGACGCCGATCTCACCGCCCTGGTGCAGGAGCACTTTGATCTGCGCCCCGGCGCCATCATCGACACCTTCAACCTGCGCGGTCTGCCCCAGGAGCGGGGTGGCCGCTTCTACCAGGACGTGGCGGCCTACGGACACTTCGGCCGCAGCGACCTCAACCTCCCCTGGGAGGACGTGAGCGCCATGGCCGAAACCCTGCGCCAGGCCACGACCGGCCAGGTGGGCGCCGCCGCCTGATCGCCCAGCCGCCCCACCGCTGACCCCATCCAGCTCCCGCCAGCCGCTGGCCCTCGGTGTCGACTTCGGCACCAGTGGACTGCGCCTGGCGCTGCTGGATGCAAGGGGCCTTCTGCTGGCAGAGGAAGCCAGCAGCTACCCAGGCCCCTTTGAAGATCCCGAGGGCTGGCGACAGGGACTGATCGCCCTGGCGGCCAGGCTCCAGGCTCCATGGCGCGCCCGGGTGGCAACGATCGCCCTCGCTGGCACCTCGGGCACCCTGCTGCTGTGCCGTCCGGATGGCGCCCTGGCCTGCGGCGATCTCAAGCTCGCCCTGCCCTATTCCCTGGCCTGCCCGGAGCAGGCGGCGGTCGCCGCTGCCCTGGTGGCGGATTGCGCCGGATCACCGGCGGCCAGTGCCAGCGGCAGCCTGGCCCGGGCCCTGCGACTGCTCACCCTGGCTGAAACCGCTGGGCTTGGGCAGGACAACTGGCTGCTGCGGCACCAGGCCGACTGGCTGATGGGCTGGCTGCTGGGCGACTGGCGCTGGGGAGAGGAGGGCAACAACCTGCGCCTGGGCTGGTTGCTGGAAGGCCAGCACTGGGCCGGCATGATCGAACGCCAGAGCTGGGCGGCGGCCCTGCCGGCAATCACGGCCAGCGGATCGGTGCTGGGGTCGCTGCAGCCGGCGGCCGCTGCGACTCTGGGGCTGCCGCAGACCTGCCTGGTGGTGGCCGGCAGCACCGATGCCAACGCCGCCGTGCTGGCCGCCGATCCGGGCCCCGGCGACGGCATCACCGTGCTGGGCACCACCCTGGTGCTCAAGCAGTTCTGCGAACGGCCACTCCAAGGCCCGGGGATCAGCTGCCACCGGGTGGCGGGCCGCTGGCTCGTGGGCGGCGCCTCCAATGCCGGCGCCGGGGTACTGCGCCGGTTCTTCAGCGATGGCCAGCTCGAAGAGCTGAGCCGCCAGATCGATCCGCGCCGGCCCAGCGGGCTGCAGCTGCGGCCCCTGCCGGGCCGCGGCGAGCGTTTCCCGGTGGACGATCCGGAGCTGGAGCCGGTGCTGGGACCACGCCCGGTGAGCGACTGTCTGTATCTGCAGGGACTGCTGGAGGGCCTGGCCGTGATCGAGGCGACGGGCTGGCGGCGGCTGCGGCAGCTGGGGGCACCGCCTGTGCAGCAGGTGATCAGCCTGGGGGGCGGGGCCCGCAACCCCCAGTGGCGGGCGATTCGCCAGCGGTTGCTGGGGATGCCAGTGCGCAACCGCCCGAAGCTGAGTGCCGCCCTGGGCATGGCCAGACTGGCCGCAACCGCCCTGCTGCCGCCATGAACGATCGCCTCAAGGCCTGGATCTCGATGGGTCTGTTCGTGGTGCTGGCCGGCTACGTGGGCTTCAGCGCCATTCGCCTCGGCCTGCTGCTGTGGCAGCGCTTCGGCGCTGGGGCCTGAGGGGCTCCAGAATCTCGCCAACGTTCTCGCCCCGCCATGGCCGCCGACCCCCTCACCCCCGATGTGAGTGACCGGATCTGCAAGCACATGAACGACGACCATGCGGATGCGGTGAGAGCCTACGCCCGCCACTACGGCGGGGTGGCCAACCCCGGCCAGGCCCGCCTGATGGCGGTGACTCCGGACTCCATGGAGCTGGAGGTGGATGGCGCATCGGTGATCGTGGCCTTCGACCACCACCTGAGCGACAGCGAGGACGCACACCGCACCCTGGTGGCGATGCTGCGGGCCATGCCCGGCTGAGGGGCCCAGCATTCACCTGCTCCCTGGCGTTCGAATGCTTGGCCCGTAGGACGACGGCCTCGGTGGGAATCCTCTTGGGCAGCCCCGCTGCAGGCAACACCGGCATGCCCAGGCCCCCCTTCGCCCCAACCCTGCTCGATTGGCTGGCCAGGCCCGCCACCGCTGCCATTCCCCCGACCTGGTCAGACACGCTGAACGGCCTGACTGGCGATCAGCCCCTGCGCTGGTGGGCAGCTGGCCACTATCAGGGCCCGGCCCGGCACCAGTTGCTGAGGCTCCGCGACCAGCCCAGGCCGGCCGGCCTGGGCCCCTGGCTCGACAGCCTGGTGCCTCTGTTGGAACGAGAAGTCAAACCAGAAACCACCAGGCCCGGCCTGGTGGTGCCGGTGCCCAGCTGGAAGCGACACGCCAATCCCCTGCCAGCCCTGCTGGCCGAAGCCCTGAGCCGCCGGCTGGGTTGGCGACTGCAGCCCAACCTGCTACACCGCAGCCGACCGGTGCTGGGCCAGCACCACCTCGGCCGGCAGCTGCGCCTGGCCAATCAGCAGGGCGCCTTTCGCTCGATCCCCGCACCGCGAGGTCAGCTCGGGCCGCGACCAGCCGTGCTGCTCGTCGACGACATCCTCACCACGGGGGCCACGGCCTGCGCGGCAGCTGATGCACTGCAGCAGGAGCGTTGGCGGGTCGTGGGGCTGGCCTGCCTGGCCCGCACCCCAGCCCGACAACGGCAGGGCCGTGATCTAAGATCGGAAAGTCGCCACAACGCGGCGGGCCGGGATAGCTCAGTTGGTAGAGCAGGCGACTGAAAATCGCCGTGTCCCCAGTTCAAATCTGGGTCCTGGCATCTGTCGATCTCCGCCCTGAGCTGGTTGCACCATGCCTCTGCCCATCCCCCAGGATGGTCCCCAGGTGTTCAACAACGCCGACAGTTTTGCCCAGGCCTTTGACCAAGCCTGGCGCTTGCACAACCGCAGGCAACCGGATCACGGTCTCCAAACCGAAGAGCAGTTACAGCTCATCCTGGCGCAACTGGCCGAGCACCCCTTCCGGCAGAACCAACCAGACCTGGCCGAGCAGGTCGCTCGCTTCCGCCAGCGACTGCTCGGGCTGTAGCGTCCAGCCATGAAGGACTCCCTCACCCGGTTGGTGCGCCTGCTGAGCGCTGGCTTCAGCAATCAGCAGCAGGCCTTTGAGAATCCGCCGCTTTACGCCCACATCCTGGTGACCTTCCGGCCGCTTCCTCAGCTAGCGTCTGGATCGTTGCTACTTGAGCAGAGCTACGCTATCAATCCCTCCGTCCCCTATCGCATCCGGGTGCTGCGGGTGGAACGGGCAGGCGACCAGATCATCATTCACAATCAGGCCCTCACCGATGACCAGCGCTTCTGGGGTGCCGTAGACGACTCCGAGCGTCGGGCCCGGATCGGCGAACACGACCTTCTGCCCCTTGATGGCTGCGCCTACCTGGTGCGGGAGGAGGGCGATGGGTTCGTCGGCGAGGTGGAGCCTGGTTGCCGCTGCCTGGTGGAGCGAAAGGGAGCCGTCACGTATCTGGTGAGCCGACTGGAGCTCGGGCCCGAGGGAATGCGCACCATCGACACCGGCCACGACCCAAGCAGCCACGCCCAGGTCTGGGGGTCCCTGGCGGGTCCATTCGAATTCAAGCGTACCCACGACCACAGCGGCGAGATCCCGGAGAGCTGGCTGAAACACTGGCAGGTGTAGGCCAGCTTCCGACAATCCGTTCGCCCATGGAGGACCATTCAGCCTCCTCTTCCCGCCCCAGGCACTGGGGCGTCTTGGACATTGGGCATCCGGACATGGCCCCATCCAGACAGAGGGTGTCGTCGGTGGGCTCCAGGGGGAGGCGCCTCCAGCATGACTTTGTAACGATTCTGAAAGGCCTGGATCAGGGCCGGTTGCCGCCCATTGGATCCGCACTGCAGCTGTACCATGGCGTCGCATCCACCTTCCTGGAGACACGCCGGCAGCCAGCACCAAGCCTGCCCACTGTCTTCCCGGCTCGCCCCCGCCCGCCATGACACTCGCCAACGCTGCCTACCTGGGCATCGAGCGTTTTGCCAACGATCGCAACAAGGAAAACTGGACGAACGCCACTGAAAACGTCAAGGCTGCCCTGATCCGCGCCGTCTACAAGCAGGTCCTGGGCAACCAGTACGTGATGGCCAGCGAGCGCCTGGAGGGTCCCTAATCGCTGTTCAAGCGCGGCTACCTGAGCGTGCGGGAATTTGTGCGCCAGGTGGCCAAGAGCGGCCTCTACCGGGCCAAGTTCTTTGAAAACTGCAACGCCTACCGCTTCATCGAGCTCAACTTCAAGCACTTGTTGGGCCGCGCTCCCCAGAACAAGGCGGAGATACTGCACCACTTCACGATCCTGCAGGAGAAGGGCTGCGACGCTGAGATCGACTCCTACATCGACAGCGCGGACTACCAGGAGCGCTTTGGCGAGGAAGTGGTGCCCTACCTCCACGGCTGGGACTACAACGCCGGCCAGCAGGGTCTGCAGTTTTCCTACATGCTGCAACTGGCCCGCGGTGTG
>JBJTWP010000250.1:0-6915 GCA_046081805.1 Cyanobacteriota bacterium | reverse complement strand
CAGCGCATCCTCACCCTGTCCTTCAGCTGCAGGGCAGAGGACATGGCGCCCACCTCCGCCACCTGTCGACCCACCGAATCCACCATGGTGAGTTGAGCCGCCGGCAGTGCGATGGCGGCCGCCAGACCGGGGAAGCCGCCGCCGGTGCCCACATCGATGATCTGGAGCGGCTCGGCCGCTGGCGGGGACGCGCTCCCCCCGATCAGGGGCAGCAGGGGCCAGAGGCTGTCGAACACCTGGGCGATCCAGTAGTCCTCGCCGTCCACCAGCCGGGTGAGGTTGAGCCGACTGTTCCAGTCACGCAGCTGCTGCTGCAGGGCCGTGAGCTGGGTCTGCTGGCCGGCGGTGGGAGTCCAGCCGAGGGCCTGCCACAGCTCCGGCGTGGGGGTCGCGAACACCCCCTGGGGATCAGCGGCCATGCGCGAGGGACCAGCACGTGATCCCTAGGATCCCGCAACTGGGAGACCCGCACCTTCATCGTTTCGTGGCTGGCCCGAATCACTACGAGCTGCTGCGGGTGGCCCCCACCGCCAGTCGCCAGGAGCTGCGCCAGGCTTTCCGTGTCCTGAGCAAGCGCTACCACCCTGACACGACGGAACTGCCCGCCGCGGAAGCGGAGCAGGCCTTTCGGCAGTTGCGTCAGGCCTACATCGTGCTCAGCGATCCGATCGCCCGCCAGCGCTACGACGGCGAGCTGGGTCAGCGCAGCGCTCCGGTGGCGGTCGCGACCGCGGTCGCCACGACCGTGTCGATCAGCCGCCAGTCACCGATCAGCCCGGATGTCCGGCGCGCACTGTCCGGCGGCGAATGGCTGGCCCTGCTGCTGCTGCTGCTGGCCGTGCTGTTCAGCCTCGTGCTGGGGGTGGGGCTGGCCCTGCTGCGGGGGGCGGAGTTGGTCCAACGGCCGTCCTGGTGGAGCCCTGACCCCTCGAGCGGCTTGGTCAGCGAACCCTCGGCCGTTGGCGTCGCCGAGGTCCCGGCGGCTGTGGAGCTCTCCCCTCCGCGGCAGGCCCCGACCCTGGTGGTGGCGGCCCCGCTGGGCTGATCGTCACGGTGCCATCAGGGCCTCCCAGTCGTCTTCCGCCACCGTCCGTCCAGCCCGTTCATGTCTGACCTGCCCGATCCGGCCACACCCCTCTACAACCACCCGCTGCCGGCGCTGGAGCGCTGGCTGCAGCTGCTAGGAGCCACCCGGCGACGGGGCAGTCCCTGCCTCTGGGATCTGCACCGCAGCGACTGGAGCGCTGAGGTGGAGCTGGGGGTGGAAGACCTGGCCGTGCGCTGGCAGCACGACGGACAGCGCACGGTGCGTCAGTTTCCCTACGGACTGTCACGCACCGATGTGGAGGCCGCGATCTTGGCGGGACCATAGGGCCACGCCGCAGGTCGCGAATCAGCTGCCGCCACCGCGTCCCTGCTGGTCAGACACCGCGTCCCTGGTGGTCAGAATGGAGGCACGATGGATCGCTTCAAGCCCACCCGCCAGCCGTCCAACCGCTTTCTGGGCCCCGCTGAGCTGGCCCACCGGGGGACCGTGCGCCCCGATCGGGGCCATCCCCATGGCGGCGGCGGCGATCTGTTTCCCGAGGGTCAGTGGCGCGCCATTCGCGTGCAGCTGGAGCGGGAGGGTTGGAATCCCTCCCAGATCGATCTGCTCCACGACCAGTTGCGACAGGGCTGGCCGCTGACCCTGGCCAAGCAGAATGCCGCCCGGCTGTCGGGTCACTGCCCGATCAGGAGCCGCACCGGCCCCTGACAGCCCGGTGATCAGCCCACCGGCTGGGGGCGAGGCCGCTGGCGGCGCGCGCCGCGGGTGTCAGCGGCAGAGCTCGGTGTGGCGTTCATTTTGCGGGGCCAGCGGCCCACAGCTGAACCAGCGCATTGCTGACATCTCGATATCGGTGAACAGCACCAGAATGGCTCCACAGAGCAGCAGCAGCACGGCGCTCACCAACCCGTTTCTCATGGTGCTCAGGCCGCCGCCTCGCTGCAGCCTAAGTCTCCGTGCGGGCTAGATCTCGGTGCAGGCCCGGTGTCGTTCCGCCAGTCGGCCCGCCAGTCCCAGTCGCCGCCACTGCTCGGCCAGACCCTCCCCACAGAGGGGTTGCAGGGGCGGTAGCTCCGCCAGCACCGGCACCCCAGCCAACGCCTCCAGGGTGCGGGGATTGTCGGGGTGAATCGGCCCGTTGAGCACCAGCCCCAGCAAGGGGATGGAGCGCCGCTGCAGGGCCTCCACCGACAGCAGCGTGTGGTTGAGGGTGCCCAGGCCACTGCGGGCCACCAGCAGCACTGGCAGCTTCCATGCCGCCAGCTGCTCGATCTGCAGCCAGTCGCGCCGCAGCGGCACCAGCAGGCCGCCGGCCGTTTCCACCACCAGGGCGTCATCGCCGGGGGGTAGGGCGAGCCGTTCGGTCTCGATCCGCACCCCGTCGCGCTCGGCCGCCCAGTGGGGCGAGGCCGGCAGGGTGAGGCGATAGGCCTCCGGCACCACGCGCTCAGGCGGCAACCGCAGCAGCCCCTCCACCGTGGCGGTGTCGCCGCCGCTGGGCTCCAGGCCGCTCTGCACCGGCTTCCAATAGCGCGCGGCCAGGCCCTGCACCAGCAGGGCGCTCACCACCGTCTTGCCCACGTCGGTGTCGGTGCCGCACACCACCAGACGCATGCCGGAGGCCGCCAGTGGGGCGACCGTAGCCGCCGCCAACGGCCATCAGGGGCGACGGCGTCCTACCAGCAGCAGCACCTCCCAGGTGGTGGCACCGGCCGGCCAGTGGCGCAGCAATCGGCGCAGCTGGGCGCCCCGGAGTCGGGGGGCTGGTGTGGCGTCGGCACCGATGGCCCGCATCTGCTGGAGCAGGGCCAGGCCGCTGGCTGGACGGCTGAAGCGCAATCGCCGGCAGCGGTGGAGCTCCAGCGGATCGGAGGCGGCACGGATCAGCGACCCCGTCTCCGGCAGCGGCAGGGCGGTACAGGGCACGCCGGAGCGCTCGGCGGCCTCGTGCCAGTGCCGGAAGCTGCCGGCCGTCGGCACCGCCAGCGCCAGCAGGCCGCCGGGCACCAGGGCGTGGCACCAGCGCTCCAGCTGCTGGACGGGCCGCTCCAGCCATTGCAGGGCAAAGCTTGAGCTGAGC
This sequence comes from Cyanobacteriota bacterium, assembly GCA_046081805.1. GTDB lineage: Bacteria > Cyanobacteriota > Cyanobacteriia > PCC-6307 > Cyanobiaceae > UBA5018. The sequence continues at coordinate 3,787 of JBJTWP010000250.1, read as the reverse complement.
AGGGCTGAACCCTCCAGCTGCGGTGGCAGGCCCTGGTTCAGATCCCAGAGCAGCTGGTGGCCGGGCAGGGGATTCCGCGCCAGCAGGGCGGCGGAGAGGTCCAGCTGCAGGGGATGGGCCTGCTCCAGCTGCCTGGGAGCCTGGCGCTGCAGCGCCTCGACCACCGCGCCGCTGCCCGCCCCCAGATCGGCCCAGGGGCCCTCCGGCACAGGCAGGCTGCGGAAGGTGTGCACCAGCCGCCAGGCCACGGCCCGCTGCAGCAGGGCCTGTTGGCTGTAGCGGGCAGCGCCGCGCCCGAAGCGCGCCTCCACATGGCCACTGAACCCGGGGCTCATGCCAGTCCCTGCAGCCACCCCATCAGCATCGGCACCAGCTCCGCCTGGATCAGGCAGTGCCCGGCGTCCGCCAGGTGGAGCCGATCCGCGCCGGGCAGGGCCTGGCGCAGCTGCTGGCGCGCCTCGGGCACCACGATCCGGTCGCGGCCGGCCTCCACCAGCAGCACCCGGGCCTGCTGCGGGAAGCCGTCCGGCAGCCCGCTGGTGCGGCCCAGCAACGCCAGATCGGCCCGCAGCAGGGCGCGGCCGGCGTCGGACAACGGTTGATCCCCGATGCCCAGGGTGGCTGGATCTACCGGGGTGGGATCGGCTGCCTGGATCAGGAAGGCGCGCACCATGGCGTCGGCCCCAGCACCTTCCAAAGCCCGCGTCATGCTGGCCAGAGCGGTGCGTAGCCGCCCGCCCGCCGCTCCATCCGGCACGAACTGCCCGAAGCTGGCCAGCACGATCACCGCCTCGGCCTGGGCCAACAGCGGCGGCGGCAGCAGGTGCAGGCCCAGCGAATGCACCACCGCCACCCGCCGCCCCCAGTCCTGCCAGTGGGGCATCTGGGCGGGCAGCCCCCCGTAGCCCCGCTCACCACTGCGCCAGCTCCAGCCGTTGGCCGCCGCCGCCGTGGCGAAGGCGGCCCAGCCGCGCTGGTCCCCCGCCCAGCCGTGCATGGCGATCAACTGCAGGGTCATGGCGCGGCGGGGGCTGGCCCGAGGGCGGCGATCAAGCGTGGCAGGGTGCCCGGCGGCAGGTCGCGCCGCAGCACCAGCCGCAGCCGGGCCTGGCCCTCGGGCACGGTGGGTGGGCGGATCGCCACCGCCAGCAGGCCGGCGGTCTCCAACCGGGCCTGGAGCGCCAGGGTGTGCCCATCGCCGCCCACCAGCAGGGGGAGGATCGGACCCTCGCCGGGCGGGCGGGGCCAGCCGGCACGTTCAAGGCCATCGCGCCAGCGCAGGGCGCGCCGCAGCAGGGCGGGGCCGGGGGGCTGCGGGCCGCGCTCCTGCTCCTGCAGCCAGCGAAGGGCCGCCAGGGCGCCGGCCGCCAGGGGCGGGGCGAGGGCGGTGGTGTATCGGAAGGCGCCGCTGTGCTGGAGCAGCCACTCGATCATCAGCTGGTCGCCGGCCAGGAAGGCCCCACCGCTCCCGAAGGCCTTGCCGAAGGTGCCGCTCACGATCGCCAGCTCCTCGATGCCGTGGGCCAGGCCGCGACCGCCCTGACCCAGCAGCCCCAGGGCATGGGCCTCGTCCACCAGCAGCGCGGCCTGGTGGCGACGGCAGAGGGCCGCCAGGTCGGCCAGGGGTGCGCTGGTGCCCTCCATGCTGTAGAGGCTTTCGCAGAGCACCAGCAGGCGGCGTCCGGGATTACGCTGGCGGGCGGCGGCCAGCCGGCCCTCCAGATCGGCCGCGCTGTTGTGGGCGAAGCGCTGGAGCCGGGCGCCACTGGCCCGTACGCCCGCCAGCAGGGAGTGGTGGACGAGTCGGTCGGCGACGACGAGGGTGTGGCGATCAGCGAGGGCTGTCACGGCGGCCAGGTTGGCCTGAAACCCACTCGGGAAGAGCAGCAGGCCCTGGCGGCCGAGCCAGGTGGCCAGCGCCTGCTCCAGGCGTTGGTGGACGGGACGGCTGCCGCTCACCAGCCGGGAGGCACCGGAGCCGAGACCGCTGGCGGTCAGTTCGGCGGCGGCGGCCTGGAGCACGGCGGGATGGCGGCTCAGGCCCAGATAGTCGTTGCTGGCCAGGTCGAGCAGGGGATGGCCGCCCATGGGGGTGAGCTCAGCCGCAACCGCGCCATGGGGGTTGGCGGCGTAGACCCGCAGCTGGCGGTGCCGCTGGGGGGGCAGGGCGGCGAGACCATCTCGCAGCGCCTGGCGCCAGTCGGGGGAGGGAGACGAGCTGGTCAGGGCACCTGGGGCCAGCGGTGATCCTCCAGTGTGCCCCGGGGATGTCCACGGATGGGCCCCGGCGGTGTCCACCGACGTCGGCCCTGGCAGGGCCACGGCCTGGACCCGGGCCAGCCGCTGCCGTTGCTCCCTCCCCACGGTCTGGCTCAGGGGACAGACGCGTGGCCGTTGCTACGCTCCGACCACCTAGGGTCGCCAATGGCTTACAAGCGCGTGCTCCTCAAGCTCAGCGGTGAGGCGCTGATGGGGGAGCAGGGCTACGGCATCGACCCCGCCATCGTGATCTCGATCGCCAGCGATGTGGCCCGGGTGGTGCAGGGCGGCAGCGAACTGGCGATCGTGGTGGGCGGAGGCAACATCTTCCGCGGCCTCAAGGGCAGTGCCGCCGGCATGGACCGGGCCACCGCCGACTACGTCGGCATGCTGGCCACGGTGATGAATGCGATCACCCTGCAGGATGGGCTGGAGCGCGCCGGCGTGCCCACCCGCGTCCAGAGCGCCATCTCGATGCAGGAGGTGGCCGAGCCCTACATCCGCCGCAAGGCGATCCGCCACATGGAGAAGGGCCGGGTGGTGATCTTCGCCGCCGGCACCGGCAACCCCTTTTTCACCACCGACACCACGGCGGCCCTGCGGGCTGCCGAGATCGGCGCCGAGGTGGTGTTCAAGGCCACCAAGGTGGATGGGGTGTACGACAAGGATCCGGCGATGCACGCCGATGCCCGGCGCTACGAGAGCCTCTCCTTCCTGGAGGTGCTCAGCGGCGAGCTGCAGGTGATGGACGCTGCCGCCATTGCCCTGTGCAAGGACAACGCCATCCCCATCGTGGTGTTTGATCTGTTCGGTGCCGGCAACATCGGCCGCGCCGTGGCGGGGGAGCCGATCGGCACCCGCATCCATCCCTGATCCCGTTCCCCTCTCCGACCCCGAAGTTTCCGCCATGGATCTGGACGCCAGCATGCGCAAGTCGGTGGAGGCCACCCAGCGCACCTTCAACACCATCCGCACCGGCCGGGCCAACCCCTCCCTGCTCGACAAGATCGTCGTCGAGTATTACGGCGCCGAAACAGCACTGAAATCTCTGGCCACCATCTCCACTCCTGATTCTCAGACGATCCAGATTCAACCCTTTGATGCCAGCTCCATCCATCTGATCGAGAAGGCGATCGGCTTGAGTGATCTGGGCCTGACCCCCAACAACGACGGCAAAGCGATCCGGATCAATATCCCACCGCTCACGGAAGATCGTCGCAAGGAGCTCTGCAAGCTGGCGGCCAAGTATGCCGAAGAGGGCAAGGTGGCACTCCGCAATATCCGCCGGGATGGCATAGATAAAATCAAGAAACTTGAAAAAGAAGGCGATTATTCAGAAGACCAGAGTCGCGACGCCCAGGAGAAAGTGCAGAAACTCACTGACCGCTTCATCAGCGACCTTGAGAAACATCTGGCTGATAAGGAAGCCGACATCCTCAAGGTTTGAGCACTTCTCTCTCAGCCGACGCCATCGTGGTGGGGGCCGGGCCGGCTGGTGCGGCCGCGGCCTTTCAGCTGGCCAGCGCCG
>JBJTWP010000249.1:0-15206 GCA_046081805.1 Cyanobacteriota bacterium | reverse complement strand
CCACCATCCGGCGAGGGACTGGGGTAACGCCGTGCTCCCGGGCGGGGTCAGCGCTGGGGGGGGTGGAGGTTCCAGTTCCCGACACCAGTAGGCGTAGGCTGCCAGGCTCAGGCCGTCGCCCAGCCGCCCACCGTCGAGCTGGACCAGTCCCTCGGCCTGGCGGCAGCGGCGGCCGATGCAGGTCTCCTGAGGCAGGCATTGGGCGGCTCGACGAAAGGCCTGGAGCGCCTCCGTCCACTGGCGCTGCTGATCATGCAGTTCGCCGACGGCAAAGGCATTCCAGCCCAGTAGGGGAGCCACCGCCAGGCTCCGCTGCTGCAGCGCCAGGGCGTCCCGCAGCCGACCCTGCCGGGCCCGGATCCTGCCGAGCAGATGCAGGGCCGCGCCATGGTCGGGCATCAGGGCGATGCATTCCCAGAGGGCCTGCTCGGCCCGCAGCATCTCGCCCGAGGCGAGGGCGGCCTGCCCCTCTGCATACCAGAACTGCGCTGGCGCCTGACTAGCGGGAGGTGCCATGGTTTCGGGGCCACTGGCGTCGGGCGTCACCGTGCTGCGGGTGAATCTCTGGGGACATCTCAGCGGGGCTTTTGGCCTGGGGGAGGGCGCCCGCTGCACGGTCCGGGCGCTGGCCGCGGCCGGGGTGGCGGTGCAATGGCGCGATCTGCCGCTCAACACCCATGTGAATGACCAGCCGGTGCTGGCCGATGAGCGCCAACCGGCCGCCATCGACCTGATCCACACCAACCCCAACGTGCTGCGCCAGACCGAGGGTCTGCTGGAGCGACTGGATCTGACCGCCCCGCTGCGCATCGGCTATTGGGCCTGGGAGCTGGAGGCGTTCCCCCTGGGTTGGGAAGCCGGCTTTGTCGGGTTGGATCAACTGTGGTGTCCGTCGGCCTTCACGGCCGAGGCGCTGGCCCTGCGCAGCCCGGTGCCCGTGTCGCCCCTGCCCCATCTGATCGACTGGGAACGGGCCGATCGCCTCGCGGCCCAGCGGCTGGCGGGGCTGCCCCGCCGGGGCGATCGGCCCTTGTCGGTGCTGTTCTGCTTCGACTTCTGGAGCACGGTGGCGCGCAAGAACCCCTACGGCGTGATCCAGGCGTTTCAGGCTGCCTTCCCCCCCGGCCGGGAGGCCCGGCTGGTGCTGAAGATCTCCAGCGCGGCTCAGTTTCCCCAGGCCATGGGCACCCTGCGGGAGCACTGCGCCAGCGATCCCCGCATCCTGCTGCTGGATCGCCACCTCACGGCCTCGGAGATGGACGGGTTGCTGCTGGAGGCGGATGTGCTGCTCAGCCTGCACCGGGCGGAAGGCTTTGGCCTCACCCTGGCGGAGGCGATGGCGGCGGGCCTGCCGGTGATCGCCACGGGCTACTCGGGCAATCTCGCCTTCATGGCCCCGGCGGAGGCGGAACTGGTGCCCTACACCCTGGTGCCGATTGAGGCCACCCAGGGCGATTACCCGCGCGGGTGCCGCTGGGCTGAACCGGATCCGGAGTGGGCGGCGCGTGCACTGCGGCGCCTGGCAGACAATCCCAGGGCCCATGCCGAGCTGGCCGTGGCAGGTCGCCGCGGCGTGCAGGCCCGGCTCGGCCGCGATCAGCTGGCCGCGGTGGTGCGGCAGCGCCTGGGAACGCTGCTGCTGGGGGCCGGAAGGGCTGAGCTGATGCGGCTGTTGGATCCGGAGCATCGGTTGGTGGTGCTGGGTTAGCTCAACAGCTGAGGTCCCTGAGGCGCTCAGCCAGGGCGGCTTCCCGGGGATCGCAGGGATCAGCCAACAGGGCGCCGAACCGGTCGAGGTCCAGTCGGTAGGCGGCATCCCGCAACAGCAGTCCACGCACATCGGCCTGGCGGCAGCCATGGCTGCAGAGCCACTGGGCCAGTTCCGAGCCCTGAACCCGCAGGGCAGCCGCCATGGCACCCCGCAGCCACGGTGGTGGCTGATCCCACGGCAGGGCGTCGACGGCAACGGCTGCCGCGGCAAAGTCCATCAGCCGTTGCAGGGCCAGCTGGGGATCGATCAGGTGGAGCACCTCCAACAAGTTGCGCGAGGTGAGCGGGCTATCGCTGTCCCACTGCAGTGCTAGCTCGTAGGCCTCCACCGCCGCCTGGGGCTGCTGGAGGCCGCGGCGGGCATCCCCCAGTTTGTGGGGGGTCCAGAAGTGGCTGGAGCCAAGGTCGAGGGCCCGTTGCAGCGCTTCGATGGCCGCCTGGCTATGGCCCTGCTGCAGCAGGGCATGGCCGAGCAGATCCCACAGGGAGGCCTGGGGTTCCACCAGTTGCAGCAGCCGCCGCAGGCTTCCCTCCAGCAGGGGCCAGTCCTGGGCCTGGTAGGCCGCCTGCACCTGCTCCCACCAGAGCTGCCCGGGAGCCACCGCTGCCGGGGGGGCGTCGTGGCTCACCGCAGCTGCCCCGCTGCCACGGCCTCGAGCAGCTGCAGCCGCTGCTGACTGCAGCGGCGCTGATCAAACCGCTCCAGAATCCGGCGCCGCGCCGCCGTGCGCAGCGGGGCGCTGGTGTGGGGTTGGTGGAGCAGGGAGGACACCGCCTGGGCGAGGGCCTGGGGATCGCGCCGTGGCACCAGCAGGGCCTCACGACCTGGATCCACCGCATCGCGCACGGCGGCGGTGTCGGTGGCAACCACCGCAGCACCGCAGGCCATGGCCTCCAGGAGGCTCCAGCTCAGCACCCAGGGCTCGCTGGCATACACATGCACCCAGGAGACTCGGAACAGCGCCAGCAGCTGCCCATGGGGGATCGCCCCGAGGAGATGCAGGCGGCGCGGGTCGATACGCCCGGCGAGCTCGCCGAGCAGCTGCTCCCGCCAGGTCGCCGCCTGGGTGGGAGCCGCGCCGTAGCCAGGACCGTCGCGCCCGCAGATCACCACCTCCAGGCTGGGATGGCTGGCCAGCAGGGCGGGCAGCGCCCGCATGAAAGTGTCGAAACCCCGCAGGGGCTCGAGCTGGCGGCTCACGAACGAGAGCACCGGCACCGAGCCATCGATCACGCGTCCCTGGCCGAGCGCCAGACGGGCCAGGGGCTGGGGGGAGCAACGTTCCGTGTCGACGCCCTCGTGAATCACGGTGATTCTGGAATGGAGCGCGGCTGGATAGGTGGAGCGCTGGAAGGGGGAAGAACAGAGGCCGTGGGCCATCTGGCGGATGGCCAGCAGCTCGGCCCACTGATCCAGGGCCGGTAGCCCCGTGAGCCCGAACAGATCCAGCTCCAGCAGGGGCACCAGCGGCACACCGGGGAACACCCGGTGCAGCAGAAGCAGACAGCCCCAGAAGGGATGACCCACGATCAGCTCGGGGCACCCTGCTGCCGCCCGCAGGGCTCTGCAGGCCCGCTCCACCCGCTCCCCCTGCTCCCACTGGGCCTGATGGCGCCGTGACGCCGACAGGCGCGGCTGCTCCCCGCCCGGATCGCCCCCGGCACAGCTGTAGAGGAGCTGGGGGAAACGCTGCTGCAGGGCTTGGGGGCAGGGTCTGGAGCCGATCGCGAGCACCTGGTGCCCCGCCTCGAACAGGCTCGGGAGCAACGGCAGAAACTGGCCTGGAAAGTTCTGATGAATCAGAAGCAGTCGCATCGGCCTGCCCTGCTCAACGCAGGGTGCGAACCGCGTCAGTGGATCGCAGGAAGGAGCTGAAGAACAATTCGAGCACGGACCGTTTTTCCAGCTTCAGTTCAGCTGCGATGGCCATGCCCGCCTGGAGCGGAAACGTCTTGCCATCACTGGTGAGGGTTTGTTTGTTGAGCCTGAGCGAGACCGGAAAGTGCGGCTCTTTGTTCGTTTCGTCCGGGGGCAAGGCATCGGTGGCGATGGTTTTGACCGTTGCCGGAACGGTGCCGTACTTGGTGCGGTCATAGGCGAGCACATTGATCTCGGCGGTCTGGCCGGGGCGCACAAAGGCCAGGTCTTTGTTGCTCACCATGGCCTCCGCCCGCAGACTGTCGTGGGGCACGAGCTGCAGCAGGACTTCGCCACCACCCACCACCTGTCGCGGCTTGCCCGACTGATTCAGCACGGTGCCTGCGAACGGCGCGCGCAGCACCACCTGCTGCAGGCGCTGGCCGGTTTCCACCCGGTTGGCCCGGAGTTCGGCCTGCTGGCTCGACAGCTCCGAGCGCTTCTGCCGGGACTCAGCCTGCAACTTGATGCGCTGGTCGCGGTTCTGGCCCAGCTGGGCCTGCAGCCCGGCCAGTTGCTTCTGGTAGTCGAGCAGCTGGAAGCGGGAGGCCGCTCCCTGGCGTTCCAGGTCGGCCACCCGCTGCAGTTGCTCGCTGGTGATGGCGATCTGGTTGCGCAGCCCGGCGCTGAGGGAGTCGAGCTCCGCCAGGGCCCCTTGCAGTCGCTCGATCTCCGCTTCAGTGCTGGAGCGCAAGGCCACCCCCTGGTCGCTGAGGGCCGCCTCGCGCCCCTTGAGCACGGTGGGATCGAGGGTGATCAGCGGCGCCCCGTCCTGCACCTGTTCGCCCTCCTTCACCAGCACGGCGGTGATGACCCCGGGTTCACTGGTCTTGATGTCCTGGGTGGAGCGCAGGGGCTTCAGCGATCCCGGCACACTCACCACCTGGTCGACCCGCACGAAGGCCGCGACGCCCAGCCCCGTGAGCACCAGGCCGGCGAGAGCGACGCCGGCCAGCATCGGAAACATCGGGGTCGGCCGGCTGTCGAGACGCAGTTCGCGGGCGTTCGGGGTTGTCAGTGCCATGGATGGCTGGCCGCGATCGCGGGATCCGGCCCTGGGATCGAGGCGCAGGGCGCGCTGGGCGGCCTGCATTGGATTGATTTGTCGGCCGAGTTTGCGGAGCATGAGTCGCTGCGGCGATGGAACGGCGTTGAAGCCTGGCTGGCTGGCGAAACGGGGGATTGGCGGATCAGCCGGCCGTGCTGCCCACCTGCTGGGCATAGAGGGTGGCGTAGGCCCCCTGGCGCTGGATCAGCTCCTCGTGGCTGCCGTCCTCCACCACCACCCCCTGGTCCATGAACAAAATCCGATCAGCGTTGCGCAGGGTGGTGAGGCGATGGGTGATGAACAGCACGGTGCAGGTTTTGAAATGGCGGGACAGATTTCGGCACACCTGCTGTTCCATGTCAGCGTCGAGGGCTGAGGTGGCCTCATCCAGGATCAGCAGGGAGGGTTCCTGCAGCACCGTGCGGGCAATGCAGAGGCGTTGCTTCTGGCCGCCGCTCACCCCGGCACCCCGCTCGCCCAGCCGGGTGGCATAGCCCTTGTCGAGGCCGAGGATGAACTCATGGGCGCCGGCGATGCGGGCGGCGGCGATCACGGCCTCGATGTCGGCGTCGGGGTTGTTGAGGCGGATGTTGTCGAGCACACTGCCCTCAAACAACAGACTGTCCTGGGGCACGTAACCCACCTGGCGGCGCAGCGAGGCGAGCTGCACCTTGGCAATGTCGTAGCCATCGAGAAACACCGCACCAGTTCGGGGTTTGTAAAGGCGATCCACCATCTGCACCAGGGTGCTCTTGCCGCTGCCACTCAGGCCGGCAATGCCCACGAACTGCCCGGCTTCGATCTGGAGATTGAGCCCATCAATCAGCAGGGGCCCGCGATCGCCATAGCGGAAGCTGATGTCCTCAAAGCGCAGCTCCCCCCTGAGCGGAGGCAGCGGGATGGCCTGGGCCTCCTCGCTGCTGCCGGATTCGGGTAGGGCCAGCATGATTTCGCTGAGGGCCGCCAGGGAGATCTTCATTTCCTGAAAGCCCTGCCACACGCTGGAGAGCCGCAGCAGCGGAGACACCAATTGCTGACCCAGGATGCGCACGGCGAAGAGGGCACCAATCGAGAGTTGCCTGTTCAGAATCAACAGAGCGGCAACCACCAGCAGCGCCACATCAAAAAGCCCGCTGACCAGGCCGGCACCTTCCTGCACCAGGGTGCCGATCTGGGTGAGTCGGAAGCGGGCATTGGTGAAGCGCCGGTAGCGATTCAGCCATTCCCAGCGGGCCTCCACTTCGAAGTTCTGGCTCTTCACGGTGCGCATGCCGGAGAGCGCCTCCACCAGGTAGGAGTTGGCGGCAGCGGCATGACGGTTGCTCTCCTTGATCTGGCGCTGCAGCACGGGGGTGGCGATCAGGTTGATGAAGATCAACACAGGCACCATTGCCAGGGTGAGGAAGGTGATCTGGGGACTGACAACCAGCAGCACCACCAGAAACACCACGCTGAACAGCAGATCCAACCCCACCCCCAGCAGTTGATCCACCAGAAACCTGCGGATCGAATAGAGCTGGTTCACGTTGAAGAGAATGGCACCCACCTGGCGACTCTCGAAGTAGGGCAGCGGCAGCCGCAGCAGGTGCTCCACCACGGATGATCCAAGCCGCACATCCACCCGGTCGGAGAGGTCAGCGGCAATCAGGCCACGGATGGCGCTGAGGATCGATGAGGCCACGGTGGCCACGAGCAGCACCACCGTGAGGGGCAGCAGCAGGGAGCCGTTGTTCAGGCCCACCACCGTGTTGATCACCAGCATCCAGCCCAGCGGCAGCATGGTGGCCAACAGCTTGCTGATGAAGCCCGTGAGCAGCGTGGTGGTGATCAGCCCCGGATGGGCCTGGAACGCGGGCAGGAACCAACTCAGGCCGAAGGCCTCGCCCTGCAGCTGCCGCTCACTCTCCCGGATCAGCAGCAGGTCGAGGCCATCGGGGAAGGACGCCTCCAGCTGTTGCAGGCTGATGCGCTTGAGGCCCTCACGCGGATCGCCGATCAACACCCCGCCGCTCCGACCGGCGGCGAGCAGCAGCACAAAGCCGCCCTCGATCTCCAGCATGGCCGGGGGCTCCAGTCGCGCCAGATCCCAGGGCCTGGAGCGGAGCGGCCGAGTATCGAAGCCCAGCGCCTCCAGCTGCAGGCCGATTTGGGGCAGCCGCAGGGCCCCCAACCGCTGCTCGATGTCGGTGAGGTTGCGGCGAATCAGCTCCTCCGAGTAGGCGATCTTGCTGGCAGTGGCGAGGTAGAGCACACAGGCCAGGGCCTGCTCCAGCCGATTGGAGGCCGATGCCGCCTTGGTGAAGGGGGAGGCCAGCGCCTGGACCTCCCGTGCAAAGCCATGCTCAGCCGGATCGGCGGGTTGCAGCGCCTCCCGATCCACGGTGTGGCCGGTGACGGTGATCGCCCCCGGGGGTTCGCTGGACGACTCCGGCAGCTCCTGGGCCCTGTCAGCGGCAGACGCCGCCGCATCGATCCGGGTCGGCTGCTCCAGGGCTGGCCTGGGCAGCACCAGCACCCGTTGGGGCAGCCCGTTCACCAGGCGCGACCGGGCCTGCTGCAGCGCGGCGGAGTCGGGTTCGATCCGGGCCCCGGGAACGGCACCCTGCGGCGGGCGTGGCCCGCTGAACAGCAGCACCTCGTGCTCCTGGCAGGACACCGGCCGCTCCAGGGGTAGCAGCGTGCACTGCGGCCACCAGTGCTGCAGCACCGGCAAGGCCTGGGACACCAGCAGACCGTCCTGGTCCCAGCGATTGATCAGAAGCGAGGCCAGCTCCTCAAAACTGGGGGATTCCAGCAGTGCCCGCAGCTCGCTGCTCTGCTGCAGGGCGGCCACCGCCGCCGCCGCCGGAATCAACAGCAGCGCCGAGGCCTGGGAGGCCGTGAGCGTCACCTCCGGCTCGCCGCGCCAGAGGGCTGTCCAGCTCACCCACTGGCCGGGATCGACAAAGCCCAGGCCACAGGGCGGCCGTCCGGGCGCCGTGATCAACCGGCGCAGCCGTCCCTCCAGCACCATGGCGGCACCGGGCGGCAACTGGCCACTGCGCTGAAAGGACTGGCCCAGGGGAAGCTGCACGATCCGGGCCTGGGAGGCCAGGGCCGACACCAGGCCGTCGGAGGCCTCGGCCAGCAGGGCTGAGCGCCTCAGAAGGGTGATCAGGCTGCTCATTCAGCCAGGGCCTCCTGGAGCCGCTGACGCAGCCGCCGCAGCTGGGCTTCCAGCCAGTCATGGCGCAGCTGCTGCACAATCTGACGGTGCAGCTTGGGCTCCAGCCGCGCCGGCTCGAGCGACTCGATGCGCATCAGATGCACCCGGCCATTCACATCCAGGGGTGGAATCAACTCGCCCGGGCTGTAGCGCCGCACAACCCGCTCCAGCAGGGGGTTGAGCTGGCGCACCAGGATCGGCCCGATGCGGCCGTTGGTCTGCCGGTCCTGGGGCTGGCCATAGTGACTCACCAGCTCGGGGAAGCTGCGCTCCCCTTCATCGAGTTGAAAGAAGAGCTCGGTGGCCAGATCCGGATCGGAAATCCTCACCACCTCGAGCACCACCTGGTCGTAATCACTGCGGTGCTTGAGGAAATGGCTGGGCACCATCTCCCCCCAGATCGTTTCACTGACGGAGTCCAGTTCCTCGCCGAACTGGATCAGGCGCCGGCTGTCCACCTCCAGCAGGTCGCACCAGGAGGCGAACTCCGCCCAACTGCCGAAGCCTTCGACCGGGCCCGCTGGGGATGGCGTTTCGGCAGGGGTGGGCTCCGCGCCATCTTCCAGCGCCGCGGCCTGGCTGGCCACCAGGGCGTTGTAGAGATGGCGCTGCAGATAGCGATCCAGCAGCTGGGTTTCGGTGAGGGCCACCAGCAGCTCCCGGGAGGGAAGGGGACAGTGCTGGCCCAACTGGCTGAGGTTGGACGGCAGCAGCTCCGCGTTCATGGACGGTCACCGGCAGCGGGCTGCGGTTGGCCCAGCAGCTCCCGGTAGACCAGGGCCGCCTGCTGGAACTCACCGCGCCGCTCGAGCAGCTGGGCCAGGCGACGCTTGAGGTCGGGGTTGGTGCTGGAGGCGCTGAGGTAGCGCAGCACCTCGATGGCGCCCCCTTCCTCCCCCATCTGCTCGAGGGTGTCGGCCAGGGCCTGCAGGCTGGCGGGACGCAGGTGGTCGGGCTTGATCCGGAAGATCCTCAGGGCCAGCTGGGCGGCATCCAGGGTGCGACCCACGGCTTCGTGGGCCATGGTGAGGTTGGTGAGGGCGGTGAGACCCTCCGTGGTCTGGGGGGGGGCGAGCCGCACCGCCCGGCCCAGTACCTCGATGGCCTGGTCCGCGCGGCCCAGCTTGAGCTGGATGCCGCCGAGGTTCACCAGGGCGCGCAGGTGGTTGGGTTCAAGCTGCAGGGTTTGGGCAAACCACTGCTCAGCATCGGCCAACTGATCCCGCAGCAGGGCGGCGAGCCCGAGCAGATTGAATAGATCGGCGTCGCGCTGGCCCTGGGCCTGCAGCGCCATCAACTCCTGCTGCACCTGGGCCGCCGTGTCGGCATTGAGGGCGCGGCGGAGCTGCTCCAGTCGGGCCTGAAGCGGCGTCGTGGCGACGGGTTGGGGGGCCACCGGCACCCGGGGGGCGGACACCTGGGCGGGCAGGGCGAGCTGCTGGCCGATCGGGGCACCGCTCAGGCCGAGCAGCGGCCGGATCTGCACGTAGGCCTGGCGGTAGAAGGCGACGGCCAGATCGGCGGCGCCCTGGTTGTTCAGCTCCTCGGCGTAGGCGTAGCAGCGCTCCGCCTGGGCCAGCTGGTCCTGCTGACCTGCTCCCGGTGACGGGGCCACGGGCCAGGGGGCGCTGGCCACCGGGCCGGGCTCGGGACTGGCGGGAGGGAACAGCCAGCGGCGCAGCCGGGCCCTGAGGCCTCCGGAGCGGCGGCTGTCAGCGCGATAGGCGTAGCCTGAAGCGGGGCCTGGAGCCGTGTTGAATCCCACCATCCACCCTGCTCCGAGGAGTGTTCCAGCTGGTTGATGAATATGGCATGGGTGGCGATCCTCGCCGCGGCCATGGCCTAATCCAATGACCATGACCAATGAATTGACCGCGCCCCATCGAACGGCCACCGCCCTTGGACAGGCCCATGGAGTGGTCCCCGCCGAGGGCCTCGGGGCAACCCGGGCGACCGCGGCCCAGCCCGGTCCGGCGCCGTGAGGGTGGATGTGGACCCGGGGGCGCTGGTGGACCCGGGGGCGCTGCCGGTCTCGGTGGTGGTGCCCGTGCGCAATGGCAGCCGCTGGTTGCCTGACTGCCTCGCCTCACTGGCCCGGCAACAGGGGGTGGCCCTGGAGCTGCTGCTGGTGGATGACGGGTCGACCGACCGCTCAGCCACGCTGGCCCAGCAGGTCTGGTCCTCCCTGCAGCCCCCCTGGCCCCTGCAGGTGCTGGCGGCGGCCGCCCCCGGGGCCTCGGTCGGGGTCTCGGCCGCCCGCAACCTGGGCTGGCGGCAGGCCCGCCAGCCGCTGGTGGCCTTTCTCGATGCCGACGATCTGGCCCTGGCCGGGCGGCTGCGGCTCCAGGCCGAGGCCCTCTGCGCCGACCCTGGCCTCTCCCATGTGATGGTCGGCTGGCGCCGGTTCGGGGCCGCGGGGCTCAGCGCCGGGGTTGATGTGTGCCCCTGGCGCGAGGGGGCTGGCTTTGATCTGGAGGCGGCGTTCCGGCTCAAGGCCGTGCTGCCCAGTGCCTGGATGATTCGCCGCTCCGCCCTGGAGGCCGTCGCTGGCTTTCAGGCCGGCCTGGCCCAGGCGGAGGATGTGGACCTGCTGCTGCGGCTGGCGTTGGCAGGCCACCGGGGCAGCTGGGTGCGGCAGGTGCTGTGTGGCTATCGGCTGCATGACAGCGGCGCCAGCCAGCAGCTGGCGGCCCAGGGCCGCAGCCTGCTCTGGGTGATGCATCAGCGCCTGGCGGACCTGCCGCCCTCCCATCCGCTGGCGGCCCGCAAGCGGGAACTGGTGTTCGCCACCAGGGCCTGGTCGGCCTGGCAGGCCTGGCAGGCCGGGGCCTCTGACCAGGCCCTGCGGCTATGGCAGAGCAGCTGGGCGTTGAGTCCGCTCGGGCCGGCACGCACCTGGCTGCATCTGGCCGAGGGGGTCGCCAGCCACTGCCAGCGGATCGGCGCCCCCTTCGCCAGCCGCGATCTGCTGCAGGATCCCCGTTGGCTGGCCCTGGAGGGCCATGTGCTGGGCTGGCTGGCCCATCAGACAGCTGCGCCCGCGCTGCCCCTTCCGGCCAGCCAGCCGGCAACCCTGCAGCACGCCTGGTCACTGCTGGTGTTCGGCCATCACCAGCCGGGCCTGAGCAGCCTGCGGTGCCTGCTGGCCGAAGAGCTCAGCAGCCTGGAGGGCCTGGCGCTGACGCCAGCGGAGCTCAGGTTGTGGTTTGGGGCCGGGGCGGGCCAGGGGGGGCCAGCGGGCTCCCTGCGGGAGTTGCGCCACCAGGCCCTGGACTGGCTGGAGCAGTTGCTGCTCTGGCAGGACGAGCCCGCCGGCGTGGCCCCCCTGCTGCGGGGGTTGCACGATCTGCTCTGCGGCTGGGGACGGCTGTTCTGGAGCCTCAGCCTCACCCCGGCGGTGCAGCGGCTGGAGCTGGCCTTCGCCCTGCAACCCAGCGGCTGGCTGCTGGCGGCCCTGGCGGACCTGCACGCCAGCAGCGCGCCCACTGGCAGTGCGGCCCTGCGCCAGCTGGCCCGGCGGCTGGGGGATCCGGCCCTGGCCGTTCCCCCCTGGCCGAGCCGCCAGCCCCTGCCACCGCTCGGTCGCTGCAGCGGCCCCAACTGCCAGGAGTGCGGTCCCGCCTCGGCAGCGGCTCCCACGGCGGCGGCTCCCATGGCGGCGGGACCGGTCGAGGCCGACCTCCTGCTCCACCCCAGCGTGGTGCCCGATGGGATCGCCTGGATCCGGCCGGGCCGCTGGAGTCCCTGGGGAACCACCACCCAGGTGGCCGTTCAGGATCGCGCCGGCGTGCGGCAGCCCTCCCTCTGTCGCCGTTACCCCCAGCCCTGGAGCGGCTGCCGCGAGCGGGCCAGCTGGCAGGACCGGCCCGATCCCGCCTGGGACTGTCCCCATTCCGGCCCTCCCCTGCGGCTGGAGGGAGCGGTGCTGGCGGTGGCCGACCTCTCGGCGGAGGTGCACTACCACTGGTTGCTGGACCAGCTGCCCCGCCTGGGACAGGCCCTGGCCTGGTGGCAGCGGCACCGGGGCGGCGCGCCGCTCACCATTTGGTGCAATGGTGGATGCCCCGATGCGGCGGCGTCGCTGCTGCGGCGCCGGGTGCTGGAGCAGCTGATCGCCCAGCTCGGCCTGCCCCAGCCCACCTGGCTGTCGGCGGAGACGGCCCCCTGCATCCAGGCCGATCAGCTACTGGTGCCGCCCTTTGCGCACCCCTTCGGCGAGCCGGGCCAGGCGACCATCCACTGGTTGCGGCAGACGTTTCTGCCGCTGGCGCCCGCTCCGCTCGGCGGCGGCCCTGTGCTCTGGCTGGGCCGCGGTGAGGGCCAGCGGCGCAGGGCCCTCGGGGAGGCCGAAACCCTGGCGGTGCTGCAGGGGCGGGGAGTGCCGATCACCCCGGTGCACCTGGCTGCCCTGTCGCTGGCGGAGCAGGCTCAGCTGGTGGCGACCGCCCGGTTGATCGTGGCCCCCCATGGAGGTGCCCTGGCCAACCTGGTCTTTGCCCGGCCCGGCACCCCCGTGCTGGAGCTGCACGCCCCGGATTACGCGCCGCCCTACTGGGCCAGCATCGCGGCGGCCCTGGCGCTGCCGCTGCGGCGCCTGGCCTGCCGGCAGCGGGTGCCGGAGCTCTACCGGGAGCTGGTGTTCGGCTCGGCGCTGGATGCGCCGATCCTGCTGGAGCCACCCCTGGTAGCGGATGCCGTGGAGGAGATCCTGCAGGATTGCAGGATGACGCCTCCGGCCAGCGAACCATGAGCGACGACAGGGCGCTGCTTGCCGCCATCGCCCAGCCCCTGGCGGCGGGGGAGTTGCCACCGGGGGCCCCCTGTGAGGCCCTGGCCGACCGCCTGATGCTGGCGGGCGCTGGGGCTGCCGCCGCCCGCTGGCGCAGCTGGGCCCTGCTGCCCCCCGAGCCTGAACGGCTGCTGCTGGCCCTGGGGGAGGCCACCTTCGTGCTGTGTGAACCGGTGGATGAGGGCCAGCTGGCCTGGGGGCCGGTGCTCGCCGCCCTGGAGCAGCAGGCCGCGGCGGACAGTCTCGATGGCCTGGTGGCGGCGGCGCTGCAGACGGCGGCGGGGTTGCCTGCAGCGGAGGTGGCCGATGGGCTGGTGGGGCGACTGGAGCAGGCCGGTGCCGATCGCGCCGCCCTTCGCCTGGTGGAGGCGATGTGGCAGGAGCAACGCCGATTCGGCCTCAACCCCCCAGCGCTGTGCAATCGCATGGGACGGCTCTGGCGCCAGCTGGGGGACCCGTTTCAGGCTGAGCTGCGCTTCCGCCTGAGCCTGGAGCAGCTGCCGGAGCAACCGTTGGCCTGGTTCTCCCTGGCGAGGCTGCTGCTGGATCAGGGTCTGGCTGATCGGGCCCTGCATGCGGCGGAGCGGGGATTGCAGCTGCACCCCGGCCATGGCTGGGGCCTGAAGCTGCGCGTGCATGCCCTGCGGGCCCTGGGGGGCTGGGGGTCGCTCGAGGTGCTGCGGCGGCGGGGGCTGGGGCCTGCCGATGCCGCCATGGCGGCGGCTCTGGAGCACGACCTGGCGGCGTTCCGGCGCCGCGAGCTGCGGGTCCGCCGGCTGGCGGAGCGCTCGGCGATCAGCGCCAGCCCGGCGGTCAGTGAGGAGCAGAAGCGACTGGCGGCGGCGATCCTCGACAACTCCGGAGCGCTGCTGCTGGTGCAGGCCCGCAGCGCCTCCCCGGTGATCGGACTGATCCGCACCGGCCTGTGGCCTGCCGATCGGCCGGTGCAGCCGGTGGCGTCCCGCGATCCCTGGCGGGTGCGCCAGGAGCTGCGGCAGGCCGGCGCCGAGGTGGGTGAGGAGCTGGGGCTGGTGGAGGTGTGCCAGGCGATCAGGCCCGCGGCGGTGATCCTGGCTCGACCGGCGAACCGGGCGCTGCCGATCGAGCTCAAGCTGTGGCTGGAGGATCCCTCGGTGGCCTGGATGGCGCCGCTGGGGCTGGTGCAGCCCAGCCCCGAACCACCCGACTGGCGGGGCGGCGGCTGGGGGGTGTGGGCTGGCGCTGGCCCCGGGCAGCCGTGAGCCGCTGTGGCCGAGCCTGGCGCCTGCTGCAGCAGCCCGGGGGCCAGAGCGAGGCCGCAGCGGCGTTTCTGCAGGTGCTCAGCGCCGAGCCCACCTGCCAGGAGGCGCAACGGGCCCTCCACTACCAGCGCTGGAGCGATGCGGTGCTTGCCGAGCGGCTGCCGGCCCTGACGGCGCTGCTGGAGGGGCTGCCGCAACCGGGCCTGCTGCAGCGGGTGCTGGCCGACTGGCACTACCGCGTCGGCGATCGACAGCTGGCACTGGCCGACTACGCCGCCCAATGGCAGGACACGGCCCTGGCGCGGCTCCCCCTGGGGGGGCTTCCCCAGGCCCTGGTGATCGGTGCGCCGAAATCGGGCACCACCTCTCTGGCGGCCGCCCTGCAGCGCCATCCCCGGCTGTTCCCAAACCCTCGCCGCAAGGAGCTGCATTTTTTTCAGGCCCGCTGGCACTGGGGAGAAGACTGGTATCGCCTGCAGTTTCCCCAGGTGCCCGCCGGCCTGGGCTGGGGGTTGCTGGAGGCCACGCCTGACTATCTGCAGGATCCCCTGGTGCCCGAACGCGTGGCGGCCCTGCTGCCGGAGGTGAGGGTGGTGGCGGTGTTGCGGGAGCCCCTGCGCCGGGCCGTGAGCTGGCTGGAGCACCTGCGCCGCTGGGGCGGGCTGAACCAGGCCGTGGACGCCGTGCTCACCGACGAGCTGGAGCGGCTGGAGGCCATGCCCGAGGCTGAGCGCCGCAGCCTCGGCTGGTGGGGCAGCAACGCCCTGGCCGGCAGCTTCTACGCCCACCAGTTGCGGCGCTGGCACGCGGTGTTACCGGCGCATCGGTTGCTGGTGGTGCGCTTCGAGGATCTCTGCCGGAATCCGCAGGGCACGCTGAGGCGAATCCAGGGCTTTCTCGGGTTGTATGGCGAGGCCCCACACCCCGCCATCCCCCTACCAAGCCTGAACCAGGCCCCGGCCAGCTATGCCCAACCGGCAGGCCCGCTGGCCCTGCGCTGCCGAAGGGGCGTGCTGGCGGAGGCCGTTCAACTCTGGCAATCCCTGTAGTACCAGGCGATCTGGCCTGTCGAGTGGGACAGTCCAGTCGAGATTCTGTCAGCGTTGCAACATGTAGCACCTTGCGGCGTGGGGTATGGTTCTGCCAGCTACTCGTATGGAAAAGTGTCCGAGCCGACATTTCCCACAATTCCGGTTTTTACAGATCCCCTGTCTGTACCTGTTGCTACTGACCAA
>JBJTWP010000248.1:0-6912 GCA_046081805.1 Cyanobacteriota bacterium | reverse complement strand
GTGCCAACGCGTCGGGGCCACGGATTGGCCATCGGGAGCCGCGGGGTGGCGCGCTGGGCCACGGGGATGTCGGCAGCGGCTGCGCCTCGGCGGGCGGCAGCCGGCCGGCCCCGCCGCTGTGGATTGGATTTCACCTGGATTTCACCGGGTTCGGGACATCACCGGATTGGGCTGGGGATCACCGCAGGGTGGCTCTCCACTGGGTACAATGATGACAATCCTAGGCGTGATGCGGGAAATCGCCGGCAGGCACCAGCGCAGCAGTGTTAGTTTCCGACTTCTTCCTTCCTGGCTGGAGCGGCGTCGCAATGTTGCGTGTGGCAGTGGTGGGTGGTGGCCCCAGCGGGTCCTGTGCCGCCGAGGTGCTCGCCAGGGCCGGCATTGACACCTGGATCTTCGAGCGCAAGCTCGACAACGCCAAGCCGTGCGGTGGTGCCATCCCGCTCTGCATGGTGAGCGAGTTCGATCTGCCTGAGTCGATCATCGACCGCAAGGTGCGCAACATGCGGATGATCTCCCCCTCCAACCGCGAGGTGGACATCCACCTGGACAACCAGGATGAATACATCGGCATGTGTCGCCGGGAGGTGCTGGACGCCTATCTCCGCAACCGAGCCGCCGACCTGGGGGCCCATCTGATCAATGGTCTGGTGACCAAGATCGAGACCGGCGCCAACCGCCAGGGCCCCTACACTCTCACCTACTCCGACTACAGCGGCGGTGAGGCCACCGGCGTCACCAAGACCCTAGAGGTGGACGTGATCGTCGGTGCCGACGGCGCCAACAGCCGAGTGGCCAAGGCCATGGACGCCGGCGACTACAACGTGGCCATCGCTTTCCAGGAGCGGATCAAGCTGCCACCGGAAGAGATGAAATACTACGAGGACCTGGCGGAGATGTACGTCGGCACCGACGTCTCCCCCGACTTCTACGCCTGGGTGTTTCCCAAGTACGACCATGTGGCTGTCGGCACAGGCACGATGCAGGAGAATCAGTCCCTGATCAAAAGCCTGCAGGTGGGGATTCGCGAGCGCGCCAAGAAGCGCCTGCTCAACGGAGAGGTGATCAAGGTGGAGGCCCACCCGATCCCCGAACATCCCCGTCCGCGTCGGGTGGTGGGGCGGATGGCCCTGGTTGGGGACGCCGCCGGCTACGTCACCAAGAGCTCTGGCGAGGGAATCTATTTTGCGGCGAAGAGCGGCCGGATGTGTGCCGAGCAGATCGTGCAATCCAGCCAGGACGGCAAGACGATCCCCACCGAAGCCGATCTCAAGCAATACCTCAAGAAGTGGGATCGCCAGTACGGCGCCACCTACAAGGTGCTCGAGATTCTGCAGAACATCTTTTACCGCAACGACGCCGCCCGCGAGGCGTTCGTGGAGATGTGCGACGACAAGGATGTGCAGAGGCTCACCTTTGACAGCTATCTGTACAAGCGGGTTGTGACAATGAACCCCTGGCAGCAGCTCAAGCTCACCCTGCTCACCCTCGGTTCGGTGCTGCGTGGCAACGCCCTGGCTCCCCAGGGCTATAAGCCGGTGCCCAGTGCCGTGCGCTCCGCCGATGAGGCCGACGCCATGCTGGCAGTGAGCTCGATCCGCGGCGGCATCAATGCCTCCAAGGAGAAGAGGCAGGCCGCCGCCGCGGCCACCAACCAGGCTGCTGCTGAGCAAACCCGGGAGCCGGCAGGCGTGGCCTGACCCAGCCAGGCCACCGAAGTCCGGCCACAACGCCTCTGGTCACCGAGGCGCTGAGATTGACTTTGATTTCAGTTGCTGATGCGACTTCAGCTGCTGATGCGGCTGAAGTCGGCAAGCACCGAGGCCTGGTTGCGCAGCACCGCCAGCAGATTCAGCCGGTTGCGGCGCGTGGCCGCGTCTTCCGCCATCACCATCACGCTCTGCTCGCCGTCGAAGAAGGCCGCAAGGGTGGTGGCGCTGCCGGCCAGGGCCAGGGCCAGCTGGCCGTAGCGCTCCGGATCGCTGCCGCTGGCAATCGGCTCAAGCCGTTGCAGCACCGCCAACATGGCCGCTTCACTCGGCTGTTCAAACAGAACTGGGTCCACCACGGCATCCGGACTCAGCACGCCTGGATTGAGCTCGGCCTTCTCAGCCAGGCGCGCGGCCCGGGTGACCACGGCCTGCACCTCCCCGAGCTCGCCGCCATGGCGCAGGGCCACCAACAGGTCGACCCGCCGCCGCGCATCGGCCGGGTCAGCGAGCACGCGCTCCGGTGGCACGCTGTCCCCGGCGACGGCCTGCACCAGATCGACCGCCACCCCCTGCTCCTCCAGCAGGCTCACCAGTCGTTGGCGCAGAAACTCCAGCAGCTCACCAGCCAGAGCCTGGTCCTTCACTGGGAGATGGGGTAACAGCCCAGCCCAGTGGGCGGCGGCCCGCTGGATGAAGGCAGGCAGATCGAGACTCCAGCCGTGGTGCCACAGGATCTGCAGCACGCCGTTGCCAGCGCGACGCAGGGCATAGGGATCGGAGGAGCCGCTAGGTCGCTCCCCCTTGGCATAGATACTCAGCAACAGTTCGAGCCGCTCCGCCAGGGCGACCACGGCGCCGGCCTGGGAGTCGGGCAGGGCATCGCCGGCGCCGCGGGGCAGATAGTGCTCCAGCACCGCCAGCGCCACAGGCCTGGGCTCCCCCTCCGCCAGGAGGTACTTTCCCCCCATCACCCCCTGTAACTCGGGGAACTCCCCCACCATCTGGCTCACCAGATCGTGCTTGCACAGATGGGCGGCCCGGCGGGCGTGGTCGGCCACCCCATCCGCGAGCGGCAGGATCTGCAGCAGCACGTCGGTGCACCACTCGAGCCGCTCCACCCGATCCCGCAGGCTGCCGAGGCCTTCGGCAAAGGTGACGCGGGACAGCAGATCGCGGCGGTCGATGCTGGCCACCCCCCGATCGGCCCGGACAAAGAACTCGGCATCGGCGAGCCGGGCCTTGAGCACGCGCTCGTTGCCGCGTCGCACCGTGTCCGCCGCCCCGGGAAGGCCGTTGGCCACGCACAGAAACCGTGGCAGCAAGGTGTCGCGGGCCTCCAGAGCCAGCGGATCCACCACGCTGCCGCGGCGATACAGCGGCACGTAGCGCTGATGGGTCCGCATCACCGTGCTCAACACCTCGGCGGGGAGGCTGAGATAAGTGTCAGCGACCGCACCTGCCAGCAGCAGGGGGGCCTCCACCAGATCGGTGAGCTCCTCGACCAGCTCCTCCGGCAGATCGGGTTGGGCCCCCAGGGCCTCGGCCGCTTGCTCCACCGCCCTGAGGATCGCCCCACGGCGCTCCAGACGATTCACCTGCACCCCCGCCGCGGCCAGGGCCTGGGCGTAGCTGGCGGCATCCGCCAGGGTCACCGCATCGCCCACCAGCCGGTGACCACGGCTGGAGCGACCGGCCTCAACCGGGGGATCACAGCCCTCCAGGGTCACCGGTACGACGGCAGCGTCCAGCAGGGCCACCAACCAGCGCACCGGCCGGGAAAATCGGCTCTCCCCCTCGCCCCAGCGCATGAAGCGGCGGCCCTGCAGGCCAGCCAGCCAGGTGGGAATCAGCCTGGCCAGCACCGCGCCGGTGGCCTGGCCCGGCTCCCGCACCGTGGCGAACACGAAGGGGCCCCTGGGGGTGTCGCGCACCTCCAGGGCGGCGGGCTCCACGCCGCAGCGACGGGCGAAGCCGATGGCGGCCTGGCTGGGAGTCCCGTCCAGGAAGGCCTGGCCCGCCGGTGGCCCCTTGCGCTCCTCCTGGAGCTCCGGCTGGGATTCGGGCAGCTGCTCCACGCTGAGGGCCAGCCGCCGGGGCGTGCTGGTCACCTGAATGGCGCCATGGCTGAGGCGGGCCTCGGCCAGGTCGCGGCGAACCAGCTGCTCCAGCTGGGGCAGGGCGAGCCGCGCAAAGTCGGCGGGGAGCTCCTCGGTTCCGATCTCAAGCAGGAACGTGCTCACGCGGCAGCGGCCATGGCATGGGCGACTGTATTGAACGCCATTCGCTAGCTTCGATGCCCGTGCCGTCGATACTGCCAAGGCAATGCCCGAAACCGCCCAATCGGCATCCAACAACGCAGTGGCGGAAAGCACATCGACACCCCCTGCGCCAGGCGGGCTGGACGCGGTGCCCGGCCAGGCGGTGCCAACCAAGTTTGAGCAGCTGAAAGCCAATAGTGGTCACCTCAAGCAGCCGTTGTTCGCGGAACTCAGCAACGAGAAGCCGAACTTCTCGGAGAATGCTGTTCAGATCCTGAAATTCCACGGCAGCTATCAACAGGACAACCGGGACCACCGCCAAAAGGGCCAGGACAAGGACTGGCAGATGATGCTGCGCCTGCGCAACCCGGCGGGCCGGGTTCCGGCTGACCTGTATCTCGCCATCGACGAGCTGGCCGATCGGCTGGGCAACGGCACCCTGCGAGCCACCACTCGCCAGGCCTTCCAGATGCACGGAGTGCGCAAGGAGAACCTCAAGGAGGTGATCGGCACCATCGTGCGCACCATGGGGTCGACGTTGGCGGCCTGCGGCGACATCAACCGCAACGTGATGGCCCCGGCAGCCCCCTTTGAGAAGGGGGCCTATCCGGCTGCCCGGCAGCTGGCTGAGGCCATTGCGGATCTGCTCGCGCCTCAGGCGGCGGAGGGCGCCTACCTCGACATCTGGGTGGATGGCGACCTCAGCTACAGGATCAAACCCTCCACCCCTGTCCGCAGGGTGAAGGCCCGGCAGAGCGAGGGAGCCGTGTTCAGCGGCGATGCCGCTGAACCGCTGTATGGAGGCACCTATCTGCCGCGCAAATTCAAGATCGCGGTGACGGTGCCCGGGGACAACTCAGTCGACCTGCTCACCCAGGACATCGGTCTGGTGCTGTTCAGCGATCCCAGCGGTCGGCCCCAGGGTTGCAACGTGTATGTGGGCGGCGGGCTGGGCCGCACCCACAACAAGGAGGACACCTTCGCCCGCACCGCCGATCCGCTGGGCTATGTGCCCCACGAGCATGTGCTGGAGCTGGTGCAGGCCATCGCGGCCCTGCAGCGCGACCACGGCGACCGTCAGCAGCGCCGTCATGCCCGGATGAAGTATCTGATCCATGACCGGGGCATCGCCTGGTTCAAGCAGGAGCTGCGCCGCTACTTCCCCCATCCGATCAGGGGACTGCGCAACGAACCGAAACCGAAGCTGGAGGACTACCTTGGCTGGCACCGCCAGGCACCGGGCAAGTGGTTTGTGGGCCTGCCCCTGCTCTGTGGACGCATTTCCGGTGAGATGAAGCAGGGCCTTCGCAGGATTGTCAACTCCTACAAGCTGGAGATCCGGCTCACCCCCAACCAGGATCTGCTGCTGTGCAACATCGGCACCGGGCAGCGCACCACCCTGGCCAACGAATTGGCCGCGATCGGCTTCGCGGCCCCGGACGCTCCACCGCTGCTGGCGCGCCATGCCCTCGCCTGCCCGGCCCTGCCGCTCTGCGGGCTGGCCGTCACCGAAGCCGAACGGATCCTTCCCGCCGTGCTCGATCGGCTGGATGCCCTCTTCCGCGGCATCGGCATCGAGAAGCCCGTGCTGGTGCGCATGACCGGCTGTCCCAACGGCTGCGCCCGTCCCTACATGGCTGAGCTCGGCCTGGTGGGCAGCGGCGTGAGCCAGTACCAGCTCTGGCTGGGAGGCACCCCCAACCTCAGTCGACTGGCCGAGCCCTACCTGGAACGGATGCCCCTGGAGTCGCTGGAGGTCACCCTGGAGCCGTTGTTGCGGGCCTGGCACGCTGCGGGCGGACGCCGAAGCTTCGGTGATTTTGTGGTGACAACCGGCCGTGAGCAGGTGAGCGCACTGCTGGCGTTGGGCTGATCAATCCCCTGCCTCCGGGACTCGGCCGTAGCAGGCCAGCGGCAGCCCCCGTCCCCAGGCCCATAGCTGATCACCCCAGCTGAAGTGCCACCACTCGTGGGGATGCTGCATGAACCCGGCGGCTTCCATGGCGGCCCGCAGCTCAGCACGGCGCCCATGCCAGATCAGGCACTGGCGTCGTTCGTCGCTCTCCGGCAGCTGCTGCGCCTGATGCAGGAAATGGTCGGGCTCTGAGACCGCACCGATCGCGTCGATCGGCGAGCCCAGGGACAGCTCCAGACCATCGTCACCGGCCAGGCTGAGATCCACCGCCGCCCCGGTGCTGTGGGGCGGCGGGGTGGCTGGATCCTCACTGGGCGGCGCCCAGAAGCGCCCGACCTCGGCCAACACGGCGTCCAGTTCGGGGGACGGGCCATGGCGGGACACGCCGTGCCGAGCACATTCCGCCTCAATGGCGTGGTCCACCATGAAGCGCTGCACAGCCAGCGGGCGCCAGGCATCGAAGATCGCCAGACGCCACCCCGGATGGCCCCGTTGGAGCCGGGCCGGCGCCTCCAGCAGACGGCGCACCACCCCCTGCCGCAGCCGAAACGGCGACGCGCCAGGGCCGTAGGGGGCCCCGAGCGCCCCATAGGGATGGGGCATGAGGCGCAGCAGCTCGGCCGGTAGCTCCAGCAGCGGTTCGCCGTTGTCATGAATCGGGATCGAACTCCAGGGACGCATCGGTCGCCGCATCAAGTCAGCGCATCAATTCAGGCGCACACCCTGGCTGAGACGCTGGCGCTGCTCCGCCAGCAGCCGGGCCAACGCGGGGTGCTGGGCCAGGTCGGGATCGCGGTCGAGGAGCCGCTGGGCCACCTGCCGCGCCACCTCCAGCACCTCGGCGTCCTCGGTGAGGCTGGCCAGGGCCAGATCGGGCAGACCGCTCTGACGGGTGCCCAGCACCTGACCCGGCCCCCGCAGCCGCAGATCCATCTCGGCAATGCATGGCTCGCAACGAAAATGCCTTGGCGGATGATCACTGCTGTTGATGTCGCAATAATTCGGATGAATGACTCATTTATTCATC
>JBJTWP010000247.1:0-4734 GCA_046081805.1 Cyanobacteriota bacterium | reverse complement strand
AACCCCTCCAGCCGCCTCTAACGGCCCGCCCTGGAGGCCGCCGCCGCTGTTGATCAGGCCCGCAGCCGGGTGGCCGCCCTGGTGGGGGCAGGGGCGGAGACGCGGCTGGTGTTCACCAGCGGCGCCACCGAGGCCAACAACCTGGCCCTCAAGGGGTTGGCGGAACTGGCCCTCAGCGGGGGCACGCCCCGCCGGCGGCTGGTGAGCGTGGTCACCGAGCACCGGGCCGTGCTGGATCCACTCCGCTACCTGGAGCGCCACGGCTTCCCGCTCACCCTGCTGCCGGTGGGGCCCGATGGCCGGCTGGAGCTCGCCGCCCTGGAGGCCGCCCTGGACGCCGACGTGCTGGTGGTGAGCGTGATGGCCGCCAACAACGAGATCGGCGTGCTTCAGCCCCTCGCCGCGATCGCGGGCCTGTGTCGGCGGCACGGCGTCCTGCTGCACTGCGACGCCGCCCAGGCCGCCGGCCACATCCCCCTGGCCATGGAGGCGATGGGCATTGATCTGCTCAGCCTCAGCGCCCACAAGGTCTATGGCCCGGTGGGCAGTGGTGCGCTGCTGCTGCGGGAGGGGGTGGCCCTGGCTCCCCAGCAGCTGGGGGGCGGCCAGGAGGACGGACTGCGGGCCGGCACCCTGGCGGCACCGTTGATCGTGGGTCTGGCCGCGGCCCTGGAGCTGGCCTGTGGCGACCGGGAGGAGCGGACCCTGCGGCTCGGGGCCCTGCGCGACCGGCTCTGGGACGCCCTGGAGGCCCTGGGCGAGGTGCGGCTGAACGGGGCCCGGTCGTCGCGTCTGCCCCACAACCTCAACGTCAGCATCGGTGGCGTCGACGGCACGGCCCTGCATCAGCGCCTGCGGCGTCGCATCGCCGTGAGCAGCGGATCGGCCTGCAGCCAGGGTTCCCCCTCCCATGTGCTGCGGGCCCTGGGCCGCAGTCGCCAGGAGGCCGCCGCCTCGATCCGCTTCGGGCTGGGGCGACACACCGGCGACGCCGAGATCAGCGTGGCGATCGAGGCGGTGCGGGAGGCCGTTCAGGCGCTGCGGGGCTGAGCCCTCGGCGCAAGGCCCTCGACAGGGGGTCGCGACGGAAGGCCCTCGGCGGAAGATCCTCGGCGACACCTCCCAGCCGTCTGGACAGCCGCTGCCAGGAGCGGCCATTGCCGCTACGGTCCGGGCGAATCGGCGCAACCGCAGCCATGGTCCCCGCGACGTCCGGCCCCGCCCGCCTGCAGGTGATCAGGGCCGTGGAGGACGGCTGGAGGGCCTTCTGCCGGGCCCCCTGGCCCTTCATGGTGTTCACCCTGGTGGTGGGCGCTCTGTCGCTGGTGTGTCAGGCGATCGCCTCACTCAACGAGCTGCCGGAGGCGATCCGTCCGCCGCTGGCGGTGCTGGCGGTTGCTGGCCTGGTGGGCACCCTGGGCAGCTGGCTGGTGAACCTCTGGGGGATGGTGGGGCTGATCCGGGGGTCCTGGTTGGCCCTGGAGGGCGGCCGGCCGGACTGGACCACCTTCAGCCGCTGGGATGGCGGTGCCGCCGGTCGGCTGCTGCTGCGCCAGCTGATCTTCGCCCTGCTGATCCTGGCCCTGGTGGTGCTCACCGTGCTGCTGGGGGCGGGGGTGGCCCAGCTCCAGCCGCTGTTGGCCCTGATTCCGCTGCTGGCGGGACTGCTGGTGCTCGGTTACCTGCTGGTGGGCCAGACCTTCCTGCCCTGGCTTGCCCTGCTCTCCCAGCACGGACCGGTGCAGAGCCTGAAGCGTGGCCAGCAGCTGGTGGATCGCCAGTGGTGGTGGGTGGGTCTGCTGCTGCTGGTGCAGAGCTCCATCGTGCTGCTGGGCCTGCTGCTCTGCGGCATTGGCCTGGTGGCCGCCGCCCCCGTGAGCCTCTGCATCAGCACCGCCGCCTACCGCCAGCTGTTCGGCAGTGACGATCGCACCGGCCTGATGGCCCCGCTGAAGAGCTGAGGGCGCCGGCTCATGGCAACCGGCGGCGGGCGATGCGCAGCCGGGCGCTGCGGCTGCGGGGATTGGCCTCGGCCTCCTCTGGGCTGGCCTGGATCGCCTTGCGGGTCACGCGCTCCAGCCGCCCGTCGCTGAGAAAGGCGGTCTTCACGCGGCGGTCCTCCAGGGAGTGGAAGCTGATGATCGCCAGCAGGCCGCCGGGCACCAGCCAGTCGGGGGCTGTCGTCAGCAGCCGCTCCAGGGCCCCCAGCTCGTCGTTGACGGCGATGCGCAGGGCCTGGAAGGTGCGCGTGGCTGGGTGAATGCGGCCCTGGCGTGCCTGGGGCGGGTAGCAGCCGGCCACCAGGTAGGCCAGCTCAGCGGTGCCGCGACGGCCTGTGGCGTCGGTCGGACTGGGATCGCCCCAGGGCCCCTGGGCTTTGATCCGCCGGGCGATGCGCCGCGACAGTCGCTCCTCGCCGTAGGCGTAGATCAGGTTGGCCAGCTCCGTCTCGTCGAGCCGATCGAGCAGTGCGGCGGCGGTCTCGCCGGCCGTGGGATTCATGCGCATGTCGAGCGGGCCCGGCAGGCGGAAGCTGAAGCCCCGCTCGGCCCGATCCAGTTGGGGGCTGCTCACCCCCAGGTCGGCCAGCACCGCCACGGCCGGCTCGGCCGGCGTGAACTCGGCGAAGTTGCGGGCCACGATCGTGGCGCGGTCGCCAAACGGGGCGAGCTGCTCGGCGGGGGCGGCCCTGGCGCTTGGATCCTGGTCCAGCCCCACCACGCGCAGGCCGGGATGGGCCTGCAGCAGCAGCCCGCTGTGGCCGCCGCCGCCGAGGGTGCAGTCGATCAGCGGGCCGCCAGCGGGCCGCGCCGCCAGCAGCTCGCCCAGCGGCGCGAGACCAGCCAGCACCGCGTCGGCCAGCACCGGCAGGTGCCCGAAGGCGGCTGGCTCGGCGGCTGGAGATCCCATGGCGCCATCCTCCGCCGGGAAGGGCAGGTGGACGTCAGCCCGCGTTCTACCGTGCCGCCGCCGGCCCTCGCCAAGGGCGTGGCCCCCAAGGTGCTTCAGGACGACCACGACGACAAGACCGGGCTGCCGACATGAACCAGGCAACCGGCGAGTTGGTGTTCGACACCTGGGCCCCTGCTGGCCACGCTCCTGCAGGAGGTCCCCGCCGAAGCCCCGCGAGTGGAGGGGGGCCGTGTGCTGCGTTGAAATCGCAGTGCTCTTCCCAGCAGCTTTCGCCACCCAATTGCGTGGCCGCATTCACCGCCAGCAGCCATACCGGCTCCTTCCTGATGGCGATCAAGAGGAGCGGAGGGGGGAACCCCCTCCAGTGCCCTCACAGAGCTCCGGCCAGACGACACCAGATGTGGTGTGCTGGCGCCCCGTCAGAGCGAGGCGTCCGAATGGGATGGGGGGGGCAAGCAGCCGATGGGGCCAGCCAGCCAGCCAGCTGGATCAGCGGGTCCGGTGAAATCCAGCAGCGCGTCCGCCAGGGCTTTCAGCTGCTCCAGTGACAACGCTTGGATCTGGGCGGTGCTCGCCTACAACCAGTAGCACCCGCGAGCCCCGCGCGATCCGATAGCCGAGCTTCTGGAACACCCGCACGGACTGCTTCTGGCCGATTCCTGGCAGCCGGGGCATTACAGGGCCAGTTCAAGCGTTTTCACGCTTTTCACGCCAGCCTCCTCGGCTTCCACCTCAAGCCAGAGGGCGATGGCCTCGCGGATGTTGGTCAGGGCTTCTTCGCGGCGGCCGCTCACCCCCATGGCCTTCGAAGGTGGCAAACCCCAGACACACCAACGGTTCGGTGACACCGCCCGGCCGCCCGGCGTTGCTCGCGCACGTCGCCGAAGGCTTCCGCGTAGCGGTACAGCAGCACACTGGACCCTCGCGCTGCATGGTGGATGGTGCGATGCCCTGTGGGCGAGGCGGCGTTGGTGGTGCTCTGGCTTTCCCAGAGGCGCCGTGGATTCCGTAGAAGTCGGCCGGGTCCATGGCGAGCGCCTCCAGCCACTCGGCCAGGTCGCTGGCGGCTGAGAGCACGCCCTCGGCGGCCAGGGCGCGCAATTCCTCCAGCAGCTGGGGCCGCCGCGTGGGTAGGTACTGGCGCAGATTTGAAAGCACCCGCTCGCTCGCCACCCGATCGAGCACCAACCGGCAACCGGGCGACAGGAAGGGGAACCCCGCCGCGAGCTGATCCTGCAGCTGGCGGCGGCTGAGGCCGAGCAGCAGCTGGGGGCGCAGGTGATCGAGCCAGCGGCGGTAGCTGGAGGCGGCAGCGTGGTGAAACTCCTCGACGATCACCACCGCGAAGCGATCGGCGTAGAGCTCGCTGAAGGAGGGATCGCGCAGCACCTGGCGGAAGGTGGCCAACGCCTGCTGCAGGATCTCCTTGCGGTGGGCGATCAACAGCAGCGGCGGCGGTCCGGGCTAGGGGAACTGCTCGGGGAGGTCGGCATGCAGGCGGGCCACGGCTGTTGAGCGAAAACAGTGGCGGCGAGCACGGTTTTGCCGGTGCCGGTGGCGGCCACCACCAGGTTGTGCCAGCGCTCATGCAGCGAGCGCTCAGCTGCCAGGGCATCGAGCATCGAGCGCTGGTAGGCGTAGGGCCGCAGGCTGAACCAGGCGGGCACGGCGCCGCCGGTGTTGGCCGGGTCTTCACCACGGGCGCAGGCAAGCTGATGGTCGAGCCGATCGCGCTGCTCGGCGGTGGCGGTGTAGGGCTCGAACTCCCCCTCTTCCCAGTAGGCCTCAAAGGTGGCCTGCACCTTGGCCAGCATCGCCGGC
>JBJTWP010000246.1:0-3704 GCA_046081805.1 Cyanobacteriota bacterium | reverse complement strand
CCGTTGGGGCCGATCAGCCCCAGCCGCTCCCGCTCGCCCACGTGCAGGGTGAGGTTCTCGAACAGGGTGCGGATGCCGAAGTCCTTGCGGACCCCCACCAGGCTGATCAGGCTCAACTCAGACTCCCGGGGCCGTCCCCGTCGCGGACGGGCGGCGCTGTTCCTCCAGAAAAGCAAACACGCTCTTGTCGCCCACATCGGCCGCGGCGGGCATCGGGAACTTGCGCAGGCAGAGCACCAGCAGCAGGGCCGCATCGATCTCCAGCAGCCAGCCGGTGGCCGCAGGCTCCAGCAGGCCGCTGAGGTGCCCCAGCAGGGCGAGCGGCAGCAGCAGCGTGACGCCGATCGCCTCGGGCCGGCGGAAGCAGAAGAACTCCTTGAAGCCGATCCCGGCCAGGGCTGCGAACAACGGCCCCACCGCCCAGATCCAGCGGCCGTCGCCGGCTAGATCCTCGGCCATCCGCGAGGGCCCGGCCACCGCGGCCAGAGCGATGAAGCCCAGGCAGCCCAGCAGCCAGAACAGCTGCAGGGCCCGGTGCAGCGGGCGCAGATAGATGTGGATCCAGCGCAGGGCCAGTCCCACCCCGGCCGCCAGCGGCAGCAGCCAGGGCCACAGCCAGGCGGCGCCAAACCACTGCCACTGGGCCAGCAGGGCCGCCTGGGCGATGGCGGCGGTGAGCAGGGCCAGGCGGTAGCCCAGCACCTCGCGCCGGTCAGCGGCCGTGATCGTGAATGGGCCGTAGACGCCCTCAAACACCGGATCGCTCATCAGCTGGCTGCCGCAGGTGGGTCTGCCACCAGTGTGGCGAGCCCGGGCCCGGCGGGAATGATGCCGGAGGGATGGAGCGGGAACAGGGCGCCGAAGTAGTCGCGGCGCCAGGCCTCGGGGAAGCAGGTGGCGGCCACACCGGGCAGCTGCCAGAACCGGCTGCGCCACTGCCAGAGGGCCGGAAGCTGCCACAGGGGGCGGCGGCTCACCCCGAACAGGGGGGCGTACACCAGCTCCAGCCGGATCAGTGTGGGGAACAGCTGCACGTCGGCCAGGCTCGGCGCAGCACCGCACAGCCAGGGCTGGCCCGTCAGGGCGGCTTCGGCCTGCTCCAGCACGGCAAACAGGGCCTGCTCCGCCCGGTCGTAGGCCGCCTGGTGGCGGGCGAAGCCGCAGCGATACACCCCGTCGTTGACGGCGTGCTGCAGCCGCTCCCGCCAGCTGCCGATCGCCTCGCTCCGGTCTGCCGGCTCCAGATCGGGGGCCTGGGCGCCAGCGGGCCACTGGTTCAGCAGTTCGATCAGCCGGGCGCTCTCCCCCAGCACGATGCGGCGCTCCTGCCGGTCGACCAGCACCGGCACGGTGGCCCGGGCTCGCGGATCGGCCCCGGCCAGGCCGTAGAGCTGCTGCAGGGTGCGGCAGCCCAGGAAGGGCTCGGCGAACGCCCAGCGGCCGGCGGCGGGATCGGGATCCACCACCAGCAGCTCGATGCTGGCCCGCAGCTCCCGCAGGGCCCACACCAGCCAGGCCCGGTGGGC
The DNA here is from genome assembly GCA_046081805.1 of Cyanobacteriota bacterium. Classification (GTDB taxonomy): domain Bacteria; phylum Cyanobacteriota; class Cyanobacteriia; order PCC-6307; family Cyanobiaceae; genus UBA5018. The sequence goes on along the minus strand of JBJTWP010000246.1, from coordinate 2,178 downwards.
CCAGGGGCAGCTGCGCCCCACGATCAGCACGTGGCGGCCCCCCTCCCCGGCGCCGCTGGGCAGGCTGGGCCGCGTGGCAAAGGGACTGGCCGGGCGGCGGTAGTTGCCGTCGGCATCGGCGGGGCCCAGGCCCCCCATCAACTGCTGCCACTGCCAGTGCCAGGCGCAGCGGGCGGTGCTCACCACCACAGGCGGGATCGGCATGGGCTGGCGCGGCAGATCCCTGCCAGGCTGGCGCCAACGTGTGGCAAACACCAGCGATGAGCGGGCCCCGGGTGCTGGTGGTGGCCGCCACCCACGGCAACGAGTGCAACGCGGCCTGGCTGTTGGAGGGCTGGCGCGCCCAGCCCCACACCCTGGACAGCCATGGGCTCGAGCTGGCCCTGGAGATCGGCAACCCCGCGGCCTACGCCGCCAATTGCCGCTATGTGGAGCGTGATCTCAACCGCAGTTTTGCCCCACCCTTGTTGGTCGATCCCCGCCGCCAGGAGCTGGAGGTGCGGCGGGCCCGGGAGTTGCTGGCGGTGTACGGAGCCACCGGCCCCAGGCCGGCCTGCGTGGCCATCGACCTGCACAGCACCACGAGCGCCATGGGCAATTCCCTGGTGGTGTACGGGCGCCGCCCCGCCGATCTGGCGCTCGCCGCCGGGGTGCAGGCCCGGCTGGGGCTGCCGATCTACCTGCATGAGGGCGATGCGGCCCAGACCGGCTTTCTGGTGGAGCGCTGGCCCAGTGGGTTGGTGATCGAGGTGGGGCCGGTGCCCCAGGGGGTGATCGAGGCCAGGATCTGCCGCCAGACCCAGCTGGGCCTCGAAGCCGCCCTGGCGGTGATCGGCGCGGCGGGGCACGGTTGCCTGCGGTTGCCGCGGCATCTGGTGGTGCACCGGCATCGGGCCAGCCTGGATCTGCCCCGAGATGCCGATGGCACACCGATGGCCTGTCTGGATCCCCGTCGCCAGGGATGCGACTGGCAGCCGATCCAAGCCGGCGATGGGCTCTTCTGCCGCCGCGATGGCCGCGGCACCGCCTACGCCCCACCTGCAGACCTGGTGGAAGGCCCGGCCTGGCCGGTGTTCATCAACGAGGCTGCCTATGGCGAGAAGGGCATCGCCCTCAGCCTCACCAGCCGGGAGATCTGGCCGGTGGAGGCCGGCTGGGGAGAGGCCCTCACCGCACTCCTGGAGCGGTGATGGCCAGTTCAGCGCAGATTCTTATTGAAGACTACCTGATTGACGGTGCGACCGTCCGGTGTGATCCGGATCTCGGTTTCGATGCTTGGGTCCTTGTTCAGCACCTGCCAACCTGGGCCGCCGCCCAGGAAGCGGAAGGTGAAGCCGTCGCTGTCGTTGGCGATCAGGCAGGGGTTGGATTCGCTCGCCGGCTCAAACATGCACTTGGCCGGCCGGTAGACACCAAGGCCGCCGTTCAGCTTGATCGCTGTGTTGCGGGCCAGATTGATCGCCCGCAGGGCGCTCTGGGAGTCGGCGTACTGGGCCAGCACCGGGGTCGTGACCAGCAGGCCACCGACTGCCAACAGGGGCGCGAAACAGCGCATTGGTGAACGAACAGCGCACAGCAGGCTCTAACTCAGCCGGCTGGGCGGCTCCTGTCAAGCGCTGATGGGCTCAACCGCACACCAGCGCGCCCTGCTCCCTGGTGCAGGGCAGGTTGCTGGTGGTGCCATCGGCCCAGTAGATGCGCAGACGGTCGTCGCTGCTGCCGCTGCGCAGAGTGAGCGATTTCACCGGTCCAGCCGGGGGCTTGCCCTTCTGATCGGCAGCGCCGGGAGTCACGGCGTTGAGCCGTTGCTCCAGTTGCTGAATCTTCAGGTCCAGCTGCTCCTGCCGCTGCTGCAACACCTGCAGATCGGGGTTGGCCCGCGGCTGGCAGCCGCTGCTGAGGCTGAGCAAGGCCAGCAGCGGCCCACCGATCCACAGCGGACGGGGCAGCGGCTTCGGGGCCTGGACGCGGAGGCGGGCCATTCGGCGAGGCCTGGGGTTGGGCAACTCCTAGCAGCGCTCGGCGTCCATCGCCCAGGACCACCCGGGCCTGGGGTCCGATCACGATCCGATCACCAGACGAGGGTCGCGTTGGCGCGGCGGGCCCGGGAAGCCTTGGCCATCATCCCTTCACAAAGCCCGCAAAGTTCTGTTACGTTACGAGGGACGGGATTCCGTC
>JBJTWP010000245.1:0-7811 GCA_046081805.1 Cyanobacteriota bacterium | reverse complement strand
AACGCCACCCCGGCCGAGCTGGCCGACATCGACCGGGCTCCCTTGGTCACCGAGGAGGACATCGCCCAGATCGTGGCGTCCTGGACCGGTGTTCCCGTGCAGAAACTCACCGAATCCGAGTCGGTGAAGCTCCTCAACATGGAAGAAACGCTCCACCAGCGCCTGATCGGCCAGGACGAAGCGGTGAAGGCCGTCTCCCGCGCCATCCGTCGCGCCCGGGTGGGTCTCAAGAACCCCAATCGCCCGATTGCCAGCTTCATCTTCTCCGGCCCCACCGGCGTGGGCAAAACCGAGCTCACCAAGGCCCTGGCCAGCTATTTCTTCGGCAGTGAGGAGGCGATGATCCGCCTCGACATGTCGGAGTTCATGGAGCGCCATACGGTCAGCAAGCTGATCGGTTCCCCTCCGGGCTATGTGGGCTTCAACGAAGGCGGCCAGCTCACCGAGGCCGTCCGCCGTCGCCCCTACACCGTGGTGCTGTTCGACGAGATCGAGAAGGCCCATCCGGACGTGTTCAACCTGCTGCTGCAGCTGCTGGAGGATGGTCGCCTCACCGACTCCAAGGGCCGCACGGTGGACTTCAAGAACACCTTGATCATCATGACCTCGAACATCGGGTCCAAGGTGATCGAAAAAGGCGGCGGCGGACTGGGCTTCGAGTTCGGTGGCGGCGATGCCGAAGAAACCCAGTACAACCGCATTCGCTCCCTGGTGAACGAGGAACTCAAGCAATACTTCCGGCCCGAGTTCCTCAACCGCCTCGACGAGATCATCGTGTTTCGTCAGCTCACCCGGGATGAGGTCAAGCAGATCGCCGAAATCATGCTCAAGGAGGTGTTCGCCCGCATGCTCGACAAGAGCATCACCCTCTCCGTCACCGAATCGTTCAAACAGCGCCTGGTGGAGGAGGGCTATAACCCCTCCTATGGTGCCCGCCCGCTGCGTCGCGCCGTGATGCGCCTGCTGGAAGACTCGCTCGCCGAGGAATTCCTCAGCGGTCGCATTGGGGAGGGCGATGCCGCCCTGGTCGATGTCAACGACGACAAGCAGGTGGTGATCCGCAAGCAGGGTGTCGCCCCATCCCTGCCGCAACTGGCCACCGCCGGTGCCTGAGCTCAGCCAGCACGCCATCGCCCCCGCCCGGGTGCTGCGGGGCGACGGCGCTTGGGTGGAGGCCCTGCCGCTGATTCGCCAGCTCGGCTCGCGCCCCCTGCTGCTGGGCCGCAGCGCAGCCACCTCTGAGCTCCGCGCCGCCCTCCTGTCCCAGCTGGAGGCAACCGGGCTGGCGGTTCAGCCCGGCCAGCTGCAGCACGACTGCTGTTGGACTGACCTGCGACGGATCAGTGCCGAGCTCGGCTCAGCTGATGTTGACGCCGTGATCGCCGTCGGCGGCGGCAAGGTGCTTGATGCGGGCAAGTGGTTGGCCAACCACCACCGCCTGCCCTGCATCACGGTGCCCACCAGCGCCGCCACCTGTGCCGGCTGGACAGCCCTGAGCAATCTCTATTCGGAGCAGGGGGCGTTCGAGGGCGATGTGGTCCTGGCCCGCTGCCCCGACCTGCTGGTGTTTGACCACGACCTGGTGCGCCAGGCTCCGGCCCGCAGCCTGGCCAGCGGTGTCGCTGACGCGATGGCCAAGTGGTATGAGGCCTCGGTGAGCAGTGGTGCCAGCGCTGATGGTCTGATCCAGCAGGCCGTGCAGATGGCCCGGGTGCTGCGGGATCAGTTGCTGTTGGAGGCGGAGGTGGCCCTGGCCCAGCCCGGCTCGGAGGCCTGGGTGCGGGTGGTGGAAGCCTGCGGCCTTACCGCCGGCGTGATCGGTGGAATCGGCGGCGCCCGCTGCCGCACCGTGGCGGCCCATGCCGTGCACAACGGCCTCACCCAACTTCAGGCCAGCCACGGCAGGCTTCACGGCGAAAAGGTGGGCTTCGGCATCCTGGTGCAGTTGCGTCTGGAAGAGGTGCTGGGGGGCAACCAGCTGGCGGCCCAGGCCCGGCGTCAGCTGGTGCCGTTCTTCCGCCAGCTCGGCCTGCCGATCACCCTGGCGGATCTCGGCCTGGGCCAGGCCAGTCTCAGCGAGCTTCAGGCCGCCTGCGCCTTCGCCGCCCGACCCGGCTCCGACCTCCACCATCTGCCGTTCGCCGTCAGCGACACCGAGCTGTTGGCCGCCCTGGTGAGCACCGAGGCCGGTATCCCCCAGGAAGCCCGGGTGTGAGGGTGAGGGGATCAACCGCGGAAGAGCGGGCCGAGGAGCTGGTGGCCTGGGCCGCCCGGCAGCTGCTCGATCCCCTGGGACGCCAGTTGGCGGCCGCCGTGCAGTGGTGGGAGCTGCCGGGCTACCCCGACCAGTGGCCTGTGGCGGTGCTGGGGGCGGGGCCACCGCTGCTGCTGCTGCATGGCTTCGACAGCAGTTTCCTGGAGTTCCGGCGGCTGGCGCCGCTGCTGGTTGCCAGCCAGCAGCTGTTCATCCCGGATCTGTTCGGCTTCGGATTCACGCCGCGTCCCGCCGGGGTGGCCTATGGCCCGAAGGTGGTGCTCGATCACCTGGAGGTGCTCGTGGAGGCGATTCAGCGGCGTACCGATGCGGCCGCCGTGGGGCTGATCGGCGCCTCGATGGGGGGCTCGGTGGCGGTCGAACTGGCCCGGCGCCTTGGCCCTCGCGTCCGGGAGCTGCTGCTGCTGGCGCCGGCGGGGCTCACCGGCCGGCCGATGCCCCTGCCACCGCTCCTGGACGGCCTGGGGGTGCGCTTTCTGGCCCTGCCCAGCGTGCGGCGGGGCCTCTGCCGCACCGCCTTCGCTGAGCCCGACCGGGACGTGGGAGCGGCGGAACTGGAGATCGCCTGCCTGCATCTGCGCAGCCCCGGCTGGGCCGCAGCCCTGGCTGCCTTCGCCGGCTCCGGCGGCTTTGCCGGCTGCGGGCAGCCCCTGCCACCCCAGCCCCTGGCCGTCCTGTGGGGGGCTGACGACCGGATTCTGCGTCCACCGCAGAAACGCGCCGCCCTGGCCCTGTTAGGCGACCGGGTGCGGGAGCTGGACCGATGCGGTCACCTGCCCCACCTCGACCAACCCCAGGTTGTGGCCCGAACCTGGCAGAACCTCCTCGCCCAGACCACCATCCCAACTGCCACCATCCCATCCGCCACCATCGCCTCGGGCCAGGATCGCCACGGCCCGCGCTGACCGCCCCCCTGGCCCCAGCCCCTGGCCAGCCCCCACTCCCTGCCCACCCCCTGCCCGTCGCCGGATGAGCCCAAGCCCCAGCAGCACCTCCGACAGCAGTGGTCCGCTGTTGCAGCTGCTCGCCAGTGGTCTGCAGCTGTGGGTGCGCCAGCAGTGCGAGGCCATCGAGAGCCTGGAGATCCGCCTGGAGGGCTCCGCCATGGCCCTGCTGCGCGGGCGGCTGGAGGGGGTGCAGGTGATGGCGCGTCGGGTCACCTATCAAGGCCTCCAGATCGAATTGGTGGAGCTGCACAGCGAGGCGATTCAGGTGCAGATGGGCCAGGCGCTGCGGGGGCGGGGCCTGCAGCTCGGCCATCCCTTCCAGATTCGCGGCCAGGTGAGCTTCACCGCCGACGGCCTCACCCGCTCCCTGGCCCGGCCTGAATGGCGCAGCCTGGGGGATGCGATCGGTGAAGACCTGCTGGGGATCACCCCCCTCACCGAACTGCGGGTGCAGGCCAATCGGCTGGTGCTGGCCACCCAGGGGGTGGCGGAACGGGGCCTGATCGAACTGGATGCCGAGGTGCGGGCCGTGGACGGCACGCTGGAAATCCGCGGCATGGATGCGGCACCCGAAGCAGCTGCGATGCATCGACTGCCGATGGACCCCAACATCACCATCGAACAGGCCGGCATCGAGGGCGGGATGCTGCGGCTGCAGGGTGAGGCCCGGGTCTCACCTTGAATCAACGCTGGATCAGCGGCAGCACCAGCGTCACCAGCGAATACACCACCGCCGGCGTGAACAGGTAGCTGTCGATGCGGTCGAGGATGCCGCCGTGGCCGGGGATCACATCGCCGGAATCCTTCAGCCCCGCATCGCGCTTCATCATCGATTCGGTGAGGTCGCCCACCAGGGCGAACAGGGCCACCACGGCACCGAGCACCGCGCCGAGCAGCCAGCCCCAGCGCCAGCCCAGCAGCACGCCGCCCAGGGCCCCCACGGCGCAGGCGCAGGCCACCCCGCCCAGGGCCCCTTCCACCGTCTTGCCCGGGGAGATGGGCGAGAGCGGATGGCGCCCCAGCCGGCGGCCGATCACGTAGGAGCCGATGTCAGTGGCCACCACCAGAAAGCAGGCCAGCAGGGTGAGGGCGTTGCCGCTGCTGATCGGCATCCCGATCGCGTGGAGGTTGGGCGCCAGGGCCCCGTCGCTGAGGTCGCGCAGCTTGATCCAGTGGCTGGGCAGAAAGCCCAGATAGAAGAGCCCGAAGATCGAGGCGGCGATGTCGGCGATGGTGCCGGTGACCGGCTGCAGCAGCAGCCAGCCGCAGATCACGGCACCGGACGCCGGCAGCACCGCGGCGGCCACATCGCCCACGAACAGGGCGCCGCCGGCCTCGGCACCACCGGCAGCCTGGGTGGTGAGCAACAGCAGCTGCACCGCCACCAGGGTGGTCTTGGTGGCCGGCCGAATCCCCTTGAACTGGGCCATCCGGAAGAACTCCAGCAGCCCCAGGTGCACGATCAGACCCACGGCCACCGTGAACCACCAGCCACCCAGCATCACCACCACGAAACCGAAGGCCCCCACCAGCCAGCCGCTGAGCAGGCGCGCCGGCGAGGTGGCCTGGCGGGGGGCGGGCGGAGGGGTCAAGAGCGCTCGGCCGCGATCAGGAACAGCGGTTCGGCCGCCGCCAGCTTGGCCTGGCTGCCGCGCCGCTGCATGCGGTGCACGGTGGCCTGCACCACCTGCACAGCGTTGGCCTGGAGCTGGCTGAGGGTGTCGGTGGCATCCACCAGCCCCTCGAGGCTGGCGGTGCTGATCACCAGCCGCCCGGTCGGCACCAGCACCTCCCACACCTGCCGCAGCACATCCCCCAGGGGCCGGCCCACCTCCAGCAACACCCGGTCGGGCGGACCAGGCAGGCGCGGCAGGTCGTCGGGGGCCGCACCGGCATGGATCTGCAGGTTGGTGATGCGGAAGCGCTGGCGGTTCTGCTCCAGCAGCGCAATTGCTTCCGGGTCGCGCTCCAGGGTGTGCACCACCCCCCTGGGCATCAGCCGGGCGATTTCCAGGGCCAGGGCACCGGTGCCGCCGCCCACATCCCACACCAGCGAATCGGGGCGGGGCCTGAGATGGGCCAACAGCATCACCCGCAGTTCCATCGGGGTGGGACTGAAGCCCGGCGCGTGCTCGAAGGCGCCGTCCGGCAGCCCCGGGGTCACAAAGTCCCACTGGTAAGGATCGGGCTGGGGGCCGGCTGGGCCGGGGTGCTCCTGCTGCATGGCTCGCCCCGGTGCCCCGATGTCTCGGCCAGAACCCTCACCGTATCAGCGATCTGGCCCGGCCAGCGCTGACGTTGCTCGGCCAGCCAATCGGCCCGGGCCGCATCGATTCGCTCACCGGGGATCAGCAGGGGAATGCCAGGGGGATAGGGGCAGAGGGCTTCAGCGGCGACGCGGCCCGCAGCCTGCCCCAGGCACACCTCCTCCGAGACCGCCCGCCAGACCTGACGGATCGGCAGCTCAGGCTCCGCCACGGCCGGCAGCGGCGGCGGCGCGAACGGGGCCAGGGGCTCACGCCCCAGGGCCTGACGCAGGCTCAGCAGCATCGGGGGCAGCCGAGCCAGCACCCCCCCCGGCGGGCGCATCCCCAGACAGAACGTGAGGGTGCCCGGTTCGGGCAGCTCCGCAATCACCCCCCGCTCCAGCAACCAGGCGTCGGCCGCCAGGCCATTGAGGCCCATGGCGGCCGTGTGCACCACCAGCCGCAGCGGATCCTGATTGGCCACGAGGGGCAGATCGAGGGCCCGGCAGCGGTCCGCCAGCCGGCGCCCCAGGGCTTCTGCCCGCTCGCGCCGCCGGATGCCGGCGGAGCTGGTGAGCTCCTGAATCGCCAGGGCGCTGGACTGGAGCAGCAGGGCGCTGGGGCTGGAGGTCTGCAGCCAGAGCAGGCTGAGCTCGATCGCCTCCAGGTCCACCCGTGGCCCCCGGGCCAACAGGGCCGCGCTCTGGGCCAGGCCGCCCGCCGCCTTCTGCAGCGACAGCACGGTGAGCTCGGCGCCGGCGGCCACCGCGTCGCCGCGGCCGTGGGCCCCGTCCACCAGCACCGGCAGATTGGCCCCATGGGCCACCGCGATCAGGGCCGGCAGATCGGCCGCCAGGCCCTGGTAGCTGGGGGCCACCAGCACCACCGCCGCCAGCGGCCCGTGCTGCTGCGCAGCGGCAATCCGGGCGCGCAGGTGCTCCGGGGCGGGCGGCAACCACAGTCCGGTGGCCGGATCGAACGGCAGATCGAACAGCACCGGCCGCAGATCGCCGAGCACACAGCCGTGCAGCAGCGAGCGGTGCAGGTTGCGGGGCAGCAGCACCCGCTGGCCGGGTGCGGCCAGCGCCAGCAGCGCCGCCTGCAGCAGCCCGCTGGCGCCGTTCACCCCAAACCAGCAGCTCTGCGCGCCCAGCAGGGCAGCGCAAGCGGCCTGCCACTCGGCCACCCGGCCTTGCGGCTCCAGGGGGCCGCCCCACTCCGGCAATTCCGGCAGATCCCAGCTTCCCGGGGGCTGGCGCAGCAGCCGTCGCAGCGCCGGAGCCAGCCCGCGCCCCCGCCCGTGGGCCGGCAGGTGCAGGGCAAGGGGGCGGCGCACGGTGGGGATTTCTAGAGTTTTCTGATTGTGAACCGCCTGCTGTGAGCGCCGCCCCTCCTGCCTACGACCCGGCGGCCGACCTGGGCTGGCTGTTGCGCAGGCCCCATCTGCTCGTCAGCCGGTTGCTGGTGGTGGTCTGGCAGCTGGCCGCCCTGGCCCTGGTGCTGGCGCTGCAGGGCGGCAGCCGCGATGCCAAGACACAGAAACGCCTGGCGGAGCTGATCCTGGTGACCCTCACCAACCTGGGGCCCTGCTTCATCAAGGTGGGACAAGCCCTCTCCACCCGCCCGGACCTGGTGCGGCGCGACTGGCTCGACCAGCTCACCCGCCTCCAGGACGACCTGCCCGCCTTCCCCCATGCTGTGGCCCTGGCCACGATCGAGGCGGAACTGGGCGCACCGGCCAGCCAGCTGTTCGCCGACTTCCCCGACTACCCGGTGGCGGCCGCCAGCCTCGGCCAGGTGTACCGGGCCCAGCTGGCCGACGGCCACTGGGTGGCGGTGAAGGTGCAGCGGCCCAACCTGGCCTTCATCCTGCGCCGCGACCTGGTGCTGATCCGGCTGCTGGGGGTGATCAGCGCGCCGCTGCTGCCCCTCAATCTGGGCTTCGGGCTGGGGGAGATCATCGACGAATTCGGTCGCTCCCTGTTCGAGGAGATCGACTACCGCCGCGAGGCCGACAATGCCGAGCGCTTCGCCACCCTGTTCTCCGGCCACCCGGAGGTGACCGTGCCGGCAGTGGAGCGCCACCTGAGCGGCCAGCGGGTGCTCACCACCACCTGGCTGCACGGCACCAAGCTGCAGGAACGGCAGACGCTGGAGGCGCAGCGGCTCGACCCGGCCGCCCTGATCCGCACCTGCGTGATTTCCGGCCTGCGCCAGCTGCTCGAATTCGGCTACTTCCACGCCGATCCCCACCCCGGCAACCTGTTCGCCCTGCCGGGCCGCACCGGAGCCATGGGCCATGTGGGCTACGTGGATTTCGGCATGATGGATTCGATCAGCGAC
>JBJTWP010000244.1:0-2719 GCA_046081805.1 Cyanobacteriota bacterium | reverse complement strand
GCCCTGCGCTGGATCCACATCTATCTGCGCCCGCTGCACCGGGCCCTGAAGCTGTTCTGGCTGCTGGGCTGCCTGGGCTTCATCGCTCTGGCCGCGGTGGCAGGGCCCTCGCGGATGGCCGAGGATCTAGCAGGAGACGGCCGCTGGATCTGGGCGGTGGGGCCGTTGTTCGCAGCCCTGGCCGGGATCGGCTTCAAGGAGTTCTTCTGCTTCCGCCGGCCCGAGGCAATCGGCGTCACGCTGCTGCTGCCGCTCGCCCTGCTGGGGCACCTCAGCGGCCTGCTGGAGCCTGCGGCCACCGGCTGGCTGCTGGCGATCGAGGCGGCCCTGCTGCTGGTGCTCTGCCTGCGCAAGTTCCCCATGCCCGCCGCGGCCGATGTGGGCGACAAGAGCGTGTTTGCTTTTCTGGAGGAACAGCGCCGCCCGTCCGCGACGGGGGCGGCCCCGGGAGTCTGAGTTGAGCCTGATCAGCCTGGTGGGGGTCCGCAAGGACTTCGGCATCCGCACCCTGTTCGAGAACCTCACCCTGCACGTGGGCGAGCGGGAGCGGCTGGGGTTGATCGGCCCCAACGGTGCGGGCAAGAGCACCCTGTTGCGGCTGCTGGCGGGACTGGAGCCGCCGGGCGATGGGGCGCGGCGGGTGCTGCCCCAGGCCCGGGTGGTGATGGTGAGCCAGGAACCCGAGCTGGATCCGGAGCGCACCGTGCTCGATCAGGTGTTCGAGGGCAGCGGCGAAAAGATGGAGCTGCTGCGCCGCTACACGGCCGTGAGCGACGCCCTGGCCCACGCCCATGCCGAGGGCGGCGAGGACTCCGCCCTGCTGGCGGAACTGGGCCAGCTCAACGCCCGCATGGACCAGAGCCAGGCCTGGGGCCTGGAGCAGCAGATCCGCGAGGTGCTGGGCCGCCTCGGGGTGGACGACGTGGGCCGCCAGGTGGGCGAGCTCTCCGGCGGCTACCGCAAGCGGCTGGCCCTGGCCGCCGCCCTGGTGGCCGAACCCGATGTGCTGCTGCTCGATGAGCCCACCAACCACCTCGATGCCGACTGCATCCAGTGGCTGCAGGGCTACCTGGCCCGCTTTCCCGGCGCCCTCGTGCTGATCACCCACGACCGCTACGTGCTCGATCAGGTGACCAGCCGGATCGTGGAGGTGGACCGGGGCGAGGCCAGCAGCTACCAGGGCAATTACGGCTATTACCTGGCCCGCAAGGCCGAGCAGGAGGCCAGCGCCGCCGCCAGCGAAGCCAAGTTCAAGGGGGTGCTGCGGCGCGAGCTGGAGTGGCTCAAGCGCGGTCCCAAGGCCCGCAGCACCAAGCAGAAGGCCCGCATCCAGCGCATCGAAGCGATGCGGGAGGCCCCCAGGCGCCAGGCCAAGGACAACCTGAGCCTGGCCAGCAACCAGCGCCGCCTCGGCAAGCGGGCGATCGACGCGGAGAACCTCTCGATCTGGGCCACCGCCGCAGCGAAGGCCGCCGGGGCCGCCCCCCTGCTGCAGGGCTTCAGCTACGCCTTCAGCCCCGAAGACCGGATCGGGATCATCGGCCCGAACGGTTCGGGCAAGAGCACCCTGCTGGATCTGATCGCCGGCCGGGGCGAGCGGCCCCACGAGGGACTGCTGGAGCTGGGCAGCACCGTGAAACTGGCCTACTTCGACCAGCACAGCGATGGGCTGGTCGGCGAGCGCGATGCGGCGGGCCGCGAGCGCAAGGTGATCGATGTGGTGAAGGAGGCCGCCAGCACCGTGGAGGTGGACGGCAGCACCCTCAGCGCCGGCCAGCTGCTGGAGCGGTTTCTGTTCCCGCCCGCGCAGCAGCACCAGCCGGTGAGCAAGCTCTCGGGCGGCGAGCGGCGGCGGCTGCACCTCTGCCGCCTGCTGATCGAGGCCCCCAACGTGCTGCTGCTCGATGAGCCCACCAACGACCTCGACGTGCAGACCCTCACGGTGCTGGAGGACTTCCTCGAGGACTTCCGCGGCTGTGTGGTGGTGGTGTCCCACGACCGCTACTTCCTCGATCGCACCGTGGACCGGCTGTTCGCCTTCGAGAACGGCGCGCTGCAGCGCTTCGAGGGCAACTACAGCGCCTACCTGGACAGGCAGCAGGACGCGGGCAAGGGCGAAGCCCGCCAGGGCGAACCTCGCCAGGGCCCACCAGCCGCGCCGGCCGACCGCGCAGCCGGGCAAGCCACCGGCCCCGCGCCTGCCGCCGCGAAAGCTGCCGCAGGGGAAGCGGCCGCCAAACCGCGCCGGCGCAGCTTCAAGGAAAGCCGGGAGCTGCAGACGCTGGAAACGGAGCTGCCCCGCTGGGAGGCGCGGCGCAGCGAGCTCGAAGGGCTGCTGACCCGTGGCGGCCGTGACTACACCGCCCTCGAGGCCCTCACCCAGGAGCTGGCCGGCCTGAGTGAACGCATCCTGGCGGGGGAGGAGCGCTGGCTTGAGCTCAGCGAGCTGGTGGGCTGAGCAGGGGCGCGGCTGAGCAGCCCCGCCGCCGCCGCCTGGCATGCACCACCTCCTCGCCAGCGGCACCGGCCAGGCCCAGCGTGGGCTGACGGGGTGGCAGACCGCAGGCGGGTCCGCTGGGGTCGGGCAGCAGCCAGGGCTGGCGACGCACCGGCGCCCCGTTGGGCTCGGCCCCGGCCACGGGGGTGGGATTGTAGTCGATCCCGGAGCGGTGTATCTTCCTCTTTTCTCCCATGTAGCCCAATTAGAGGTCGGAGCTCC
>JBJTWP010000243.1:0-5766 GCA_046081805.1 Cyanobacteriota bacterium | reverse complement strand
GCCTATCTCGATTTCGGGATGATGAGCACCGTGAGCCGCGAGAGCCGCACCGGCCTGATCCAGGCGGTGGTGCACCTGGTGAACCGCAACTTCGGCAAGCTCTCCAAAGACTTTGTGAGCCTCGGCTTCCTGGCGGAAGACGTGAATCTCGAGCCGATCGTGCCGGCGTTTGAGCAGGTGTTCGGCCAGGCCCTGGAGATGGGAGTGAGCCGCATGGATTTCAAGGCCGTCACCGACGACCTCAGCGGCGTGATGTACCGCTTCCCCTTCCAGGTACCGCCCTACTACGCCCTGATCATCCGCTCGCTGGTGACGCTCGAAGGCATCGCCCTGAGCGTGGACCCCAACTTCAAGATCCTCGGCGCCGCCTATCCCTACTTCGCGCGCCGGCTGATGGAAGATCCCGATCCGCAGCTGCGCAACAGCCTCAAGGAGATGCTGTTCGACGGCGAGATCTTCCGCTGGCAGCGGCTGGAGAATCTGGTGGCCAGCGCTGCCCAGGGCAGCCAGCTGGACCTGGGGAACCTGCTCGATCAGGTGCTCGACTTCCTGTTCTCCGCCAACGGCGGCCTGCTGCGCCAGCAGCTCACGGAGGCCGTGGTCGACCAGGTGGATGCGCTGGCCTGGGCCACCACCCTGCGGTTGGGCAAACGCCTGCCGGAACGCCTGCAGCCGCCTGGTCTGCGGATCCGCCGCCTGGAGCCGGCCGCCGATCCGCTGCTGGATCTGGAGCCGATCCGCCAGCTGCTGGTGATCCTGCAGGCCCTGCCCGGATTCGAGCCCCAGCTGCTGCTGGCCCGGCTGCCGCGAGTGCTGGGCGAACCCGAGCTGCGGCGCATGGGGCTCGACCTGGCCCGCGGGCTGGCGGAGCGTTCGGTGGTGCGGCTGCTGCGGGATGTGTTGGTGCCGCCCCTGCGGGCCAGTGCCTGAAACCTCCGAGCTGGGCGGTTCCAGCGGCCTAGGGTTTGGAGATCCTCCATGCCTGTCCTGGTGAGCCGCGTTCTCAGCCGTCGCCCCCGCAAGCGCCAGGCCCTGCTGGCCGCCGCCCTGGGGATCGGGCTGGGGGTCCAGCCCCTGATGCCCGTCGCTGGGCAGGCCGCCGAGAACCTGGTGTTCGTGTCCGGCGCCTTCCGCCGCTCGATTTCCGTGGACGACCTGGCTCACCTGGCCAAGACGGGCGAGGCCCGGGGTCTGCTGGTGGATGTGCTGGCCCTCAGCCGCCAGCAGCCAGCCAGCGTGGCCAAACTGCTGAATGAATCGATCAGCTTGCCGGTCACCCTGGTGAGTCGGCTGCTCAACACCCGCATCGGAGAGGCCATCCTGCAGCGCGTGGCCCGGATCCTCTACCCGCTGAAGGCCAGGGAGGTGGGTGTGCCGGCGCTGCGCTCGGCCATTGTGCTGGGGATTGTGGAGGGCCAGGGTGCGCTCTCGCCGATCAGTTTCTTTCGCGCCTATCCCACCCGGGAGCTGCAGGTGAGCATTCCGGCGCTGCTGAGCCTGATGGGCAAAGCCGGTTCGATCAGCGAGCTGGTGCGCTTTTTCTCCGAATCTCCCCTGGATGGCCTCAGGGGTGAGAGCGGGGCCAAAGCCGCCGGCCGCCCTGGGGCGGCCCCGTAGATTCGCCTCAGCCTTCCGCCCTGCCCGTGCCTCTGCTCCGATCCCTGCAGCGCCTGGGACTGGGCGGTGGCCAGCCGACCCTGCGGGACTGGCCAGGCCTGATCGAGGGCTACCGGCGCTGGCTGCCGGTGACGGACGCCACGCCGGTGATCACCCTGCGCGAGGGCGCCACCCCCCTGATTCCAGCCCCGGCGATCGGGGAGCGGATCGGCCGCGGCGTCAAGGTGTTCCTCAAGTACGACGGCCTCAATCCCACCGGCTCCTTCAAGGACCGGGGGATGACGATGGCGATCTCCAAGGCCAGGGAGGCCGGCTCAGAGGCGGTGATCTGCGCCAGCACCGGCAACACCTCCGCCGCTGCCACCGCCTATGCCCGCCGAGGCGGCATGCGCGCCTTTGTGCTGATCCCCGACGGCTATGTGGCCCAGGGAAAACTGGCCCAGGCCCTGCTCTACGGGGCCGAGGTGATTGCGGTGAAGGGCAACTTCGACCGGGCCCTGGCGATCGTGCGCGAGGTGGCCGATGACTACCCGATCACCCTGGTGAACTCGGTGAACCCCTACCGGCTCCAGGGGCAGAAGACAGCGGCCTTCGAGGTGGTGGATGCCCTGGGGGACGCCCCCGACTGGCTCTGCATTCCGGTGGGCAATGCCGGCAATATCACCGCCTACTGGATGGGCTTCAACGAATACCGCCAGGCCGGCCACAGCCGCAAACTGCCGCGGATGATGGGTTTCCAGGCCGCCGGTTCAGCGCCCCTCGTGGTGGGGCACACGGTGGAGCAGCCCGACACGATCGCCACGGCGATCCGCATCGGCAACCCGGTGAATCGCGACAATGCCCTGAAGGTGCGCCAGGAGAGCGGCGGCGCGTTCTCGGCGGTCAGCGATGCCGAGATCATCGACGCCTACAAGCTGCTCGGCAGCCAGGAGGGCGTGTTCTGTGAACCGGCCAGTGCCGCCTCTGTGGCGGGTCTGCTCCAACGCCATGGGGAAGTGCCGTCTGGCGCCACGGTGGTGTGCGTGCTCACGGGCAACGGTCTCAAGGATCCCACCACGGCTATCGAGCACAACGACGCCAGGTTCCACACCGGCCTGGAGGCCGACACAGCCAGCGTTGCCAAGGTGATGGGCTTCTGACGCCTGGCGACCAGCATCGGAGTGGGCCCCGGAAACGGGGCTTTTTTGTTGCCGATTTGTTGCTGATCCCTGCCTGCCTGCCAGGGCCATGGGCCACCAGAGGCACAACTGTCTGCGGGAAAGGCGGGAAAACCGGCTGACCCCTGCGGAACGCGGTCCCCGCCGTCCACCATTTGCTGCGCCAGGTTTTTCCTCAGCCTTGGGAATGTCCGGAAAAGGGTTCGGCATCCCCATCGCCCAACCCGCTATTCCCCAGGGCTGTGGTGAGTGAAAAGCCTGTAGCCCAAGGGCTTTGGTTGGTTTTCCACGATTCCCGCAGGGCCTGCGGCTACGGGTTTTGATTTTTCCCTTTTCTTTTTTTGATCCCTTTAACAACAGGTGGCGGTGGCCGTTGCGGAATCAGGGGGCCTGTGGAACCGTGGGTGCCATCGTTGGTCCATCCGGGTGGCACGCCCCATGAAGTTGGTCTGTTCCCAGGCGGAATTGAGTTCAAGCCTCCAGCTGGTGAGCCGGGCCGTTTCAGCCCGTCCCACCCATCCGGTGCTGGCCAACGTGTTGCTCACCGCCGATGCGGGCACCGGCCGGCTCAGCCTCACGGGCTTTGATCTCAGCCTCGGCATCCAGACCAGCCTTCCCGCCAGCGTGGAGACCAGTGGCGCGATCACGTTGCCGGCTCGGCTGTTCGGCGAGATCGTGTCGCGGCTTGCGGCCGACAGCCCGATCACCCTCAGCTCCCTGGAGGGCAGTGAGCAGCTGGAGCTCACCAGCGTCAGCGGCAGCTACCAGATGCGGGGCATGCCGGCGGAGGACTTTCCCGATCTGCCGCTGGTGGAGAGTGGCGCGCCGATCCGGCTGCAGGCCGAGGCCCTGGTGAAGGGTTTGCGGGCCACCCTCTTCGCCAGCAGTGGTGATGAGTCCAAGCAACTGCTCACCGGCGTGCACCTGCGTCTTGCCGGCAACGGCCTGGAATGCGCCGCCACCGATGGCCATCGGTTGGCGGTGCTGCAGATCGATGACGCGGCCCAGCGCTCCCCCAGCGATGAGGAGGCCGAGGGCGAACCCTTCGCCGTGACGGTGCCGGCTCGCTCCCTGCGGGAACTGGAGCGCCTGCTCTCGGGTCGCCACTCGACCGAGCCCCTGAGCCTCTTTTCCGATCGGGGCCAGGTGGTGTTTCTCTGGGCCGATCAGGTGCTCACCAGTCGCAGCCTCGATGGCACCTACCCCAGTTACCGCCAGCTCATCCCCGACAGCTTCACCCGCCGCATCGTGGTGGACCGCCGGGCCCTGGTCTCCGCCCTGGAACGGGTCGCCGTCCTCGCCGATCAGCACAACAATGTGGTGAAGCTCAGTGCTGATCCCGACCAGGGTCAGCTGGTGGTGCTGGCCGATGCCCAGGACGTGGGCAGTGGTTCAGAGGCGCTGGCGGCCGAGATCAGTGGGGACTCCATCCAGATTGCCTTCAACGTGCGCTATCTGCTGGATGGTCTCAAGGTGATGGCTGCCGATCAGGTGGCTCTCTCCTGCAATGGACCCACCACGCCCGCCGTGCTCCATCCACTCGACGAGGGCCGCTTCACCTATCTGGTGATGCCGGTGCAGATTCGCAGCTGACCTCACCTGCCGCCGGCCCTTGAGCCTTCCCCAGCAGCTGCTGATCCGCGACCTGCTCAAGCTGCGGGTGCGCTGCTCCCAGGGCCTCGATCGAGGCCCTGGCGTCGCCAGTTGGATGCATCCCCCCGTCCAGAGGGTGCTGGGCTGGGTCACCAGGCCCTCTGCCTTCGGGGATCGGCGCCTGGTGTGGCGCCTGAATCAGCTCCGTGACATCGGTGAGCTGGAGGCGCTGGTGAAGGGTGAGCCGGCCGAAACCGATGCCGACACGATCCTGGGGCTTCCCACCCTGTTTGATGCCACCCTGCTCGATCGGCGCCGGCAGGGGATCGGCAGCCTCGTGGATGCGGTGGTGGAGCTGCGCACCGGACGGATCCTCGAATACCTGGTGAGCCGCAGCGATCCGCGGCTGCCGGGCAGTAGTCGTTGGCGCTTCAGTCCGGAGCGGATTGTGGATCAGAGGCCTGGCCAGGTCTTCACCAACCTGGAGGGCCTGGATGATCTGCCCCTGGCGCGGGCCAGCGTGCGCCAGGAATTGCTGCGCCGTTCCAGGCGCTGGCGCGATCAGATGCAGGATGCCGGCGAGCGGTTGGAGCAGCGGGTGGAGGGCTGGCTGGAGCAACCCTCCTGGGACGCTCCAGAGCCCCCTGGCCGCCTCTGGGAGCCTGCGGCACCAGGGGACGACGACGACCAGCCCTTCCGGCCACGCCGGGACCAGACCCGCTCTGCGCCAGGGCGGCAGCCCGAACCCTGGGATGACCGGTGGGACGAGCCAGCCGATTCCGGCCCTGAGCCCGAGCGCCGGGATTGGAGGTCGGCATCCCGTGACCGGGACGACGACCCCTGGATCTGAGCAGCTTCAAGCCGTTCAGCCACACTGGCTTGATCTGACCCGCCTGCCGTGGCTGCAGCTCCCCAGACCGCCACTTCCGGGTTCCTGGCCCCCCCATTCCCCCTCGCCGAGGCCCTCAAGAAGGAGAACCTCAGCCAGTCCGACTACGACGAGATCTGCCGCCGCCTCGGCCGCGCCCCCAACCGCGCCGAGCTGGGCATGTTCGGGGTGATGTGGTCGGAGCACTGCTGCTACCGCAACTCCAGGCCGCTGCTGCAGGGCTTCCCCACCACCGGCCCGCGCATCCTGGTGGGCCCGGGCGAGAACGCCGGTGTGGTGGATCTGGGTGAGGGCCAGCGCCTGGCTTTCAAGATCGAGAGCCACAACCACCCTTCGGCGGTGGAGCCGTTCCAGGGCGCCGCCACGGGCGTGGGCGGCATCCTGCGCGACATCTTCACCATGGGCGCCCGGCCGATCGCCCTGCTCAACGCCCTGCGCTTCGGGCCCCTGGAGGACGAGCGCAACGTGGGCCTGATGGAGGGTGTGGTGGCCGGCATCGCCCACTACGGC
>JBJTWP010000242.1:0-3561 GCA_046081805.1 Cyanobacteriota bacterium | reverse complement strand
GCTGGTCCTGGATGAGTTCGGCGGTGCAGCTCTCCCCCACCAGCAGCGCCTCGGGCTGGAAGCGCTCCACGGCCTCGGCGATCGAGCGCTTCACCAGTTCGGCGGTGTCGCACCCCAGGTCGCGGGCCTGGAAGGTGGTGTAGGTGACGGGGGGCCGCAGTCCCCGCCGCTCGATCATCGTGAACAGCAGGTCGGCGTAGGTGTCGCCCTGGGGGGCATGGAGCACGTAGTGCACCCCCTCCATCGAGGCGGCGATGCGCAGGGCGCCCACGTGGGGGGGGCCTTCGTAGGTCCAGAGGGTGAGTTCCATGGCGGGTGCGGCCGGAGCAGGGGAGTCGGGGAACGGGGCTGGGTCGTGAAAGCTCAGGCGAAGTGGAGGGCGGCGCGGCGCCGCAGGGGCCGGGCGAACAGCTCCGCCAGGTCAGGGGCCTGGTCGCAGCCGTGGATCGGGCTGAACACCAGCTCGATCGACCACTTGGTGGCGATCCCCTCGGCCTCGAGCGGATTGGCCAGGCCCATGCCGCACACCACCAGATCTGGCCGCGTGGCCCGCACCCGATCCAGCTGGTTCTCCAGGTGCTGGCCCTCACTCAGGCGGGTGCCGGCCGGTAGCAGCGCCAGTTCGGCCGCCATCAGCTGGCGATCGAGGTAGGGCGTGCCCACCTCCACCAGCTCCATGCCGCACTCGCGACCCAGGAAGCGGGCCAGGGGGAGCTCCAGCTGGGAATCGGGCAGCAGGAACAGGCGCTTGCCGGCCAGCAGCTCGCGGTGGGGCTCCAGGGCCCGCCGGCCCCGCTCCACCAGGGGATCGAGCACTGAGGCCACCTGGGCCGAGGCGATCCCGAATGCCTCGGCCGCCGCTGCCATCCAGGCCCGGCTTCCCTCCACCCCGAGGGGGAAGGGGGCGCTGACCAGCTGCGCGCCCCGGGCCGTCAGGGCCCGGGCGGTGCCGGACAGAAAGGGCTGGGCCAGCAGCACCCGGGTGCCGGGGCCCACCGAGGGGAGCTCGGTGGAACTGCGGGGCGGCAGGCTGCGCACCTGGGGAATGCCCAGGCGGTGGAACAGGCTCACCAGCCGGTCTTCCACCGCATCGGCCAGGGTGCCGGCGATCAGCAGCTGGCTCTCCTGGGAGGTGGGCATCAGCGGGATCAGGGCCTGCAGGGCGCCGTCTTCCCCCTGGGTGAAGGTGGTTTCGATGCCGCTGCCGCTGTAGTTGAGCACCATCACCCGCCCGGCGTGCTGGCGGTTGAGCCGCTCGGCCGCCTTGGCCAGATCGAGCTTGATCACCTCGCTGGGGCAGCTGCCCACCAGGAAGAGGGTGCGGATCTCCGGGCGGCGCGCCAGCAGCTGGGCCACCAGTCGGTCGAGCTCCTCGTTGGCGTCCGCCAGACCGGCCAGGTCGCGCTCCCCCAGGATGGCGGTGCCGAAGCGCGGTTCGGCGAAGATCATCACGCCGGCGGCGCTCTGGATCAGGTGGGCGCAGGTGCGCGAGCCCACGACAAGAAAGAAGGCATCGGGCATGCGCCGGTGCAGCCACACGATCGAGGTGAGACCGCAGAACACCTCTCGCTGGCCGCTCTCGCGCAGCAGGAGGTCCGCCTGGGCAGGCGGATCAACAACCAATGGGCCCGCCATGCCGGCTCTCCCGCCGAAGGACGCGGTACTGGACTAGCCAGGACCGGCGGCCTCCTGGAAGCCATGCACACATCGTTTCATAGAACCTGTGGGGAAAGCCCCACAGACCGGCGGTCACGGTTTGTGATCCAGGGAAGCTGAGGGAATCCTGGGAAGCTGAGGGAACTGAGGGAACTGAGGGAACTGAGGGAAGAGGAGGATGGGATCAAGGGGAGGTCACTGGGGCACCGGCAGGCTGAGGAAGTGATCGAGGAAGCTGCCATTGGGCAGGGTCTGACCCTCCAGAAACTGGAGGCCGGCACAGGTGCCGAAATCGCCTTCCGCCGCTGCGGCCCACACCAGCTGCAGCTCCTGACGCAGCCTCTCAATGCCCATGCCGGAATCGAGTTCCAGCACCAGCAGGCTCCCGGGCGGGTCGACGATGGGGCTGCGAGCCAGCACACACAGGCCGCCCTCGCTCACATCCCAGAGCTTCACATGCAACGAGCGGCCCGCCGCGTTGGTGAGGGCTCCGGAAGGAGATCCGGGCCCGAAGGGCACGGGCCGCCGCGGCGTGCGGCGCCGGCCTGCCCTGTTGCTGCGGCGATCCTGCTGTCGTCGGTCGCCGGAGCGATCGGCCTCCCCATCTCTGCTGCGGCGATCCCTGATGTCACCGCGGCGGTCACTCGCGCGCCGGTCGCCCCGCAGCATCTTGAGGAAGCGCGGACCTTCGCTCACCGTTTGGTTTCGTCATGATCCACAATCAGATTAGGTGTGCCCGTGCGCCGGTGCTTGTCTGTCCGGGGCTGGGGCTGGAAATCCGCACACAGATCGACACAGGCCCGATGGGAGCCTGACCAGGGTGAATGCCCCCAGTCGTTTCTGGCCCCAGCCGAGACCCCGTCGCCATGACCAACAGCCAGCTGCCCAGTGGCGCGCTTCTGCTGCAGCGCGAAGCGGAGGCACGCCGACACGGCAGCGGCATGGGGGCCGCCACCCTGGAGGGGGAATGGGTGCTGGAGCGCCTCTGGAGCCGCAGGGGCGTGGAGCAGCCCGGCACCGCGGTGCTGCTGCGCAGCCTGCGGGCCAGCCTGACCATCCAGCGGCAACGGCAGCTCGAGGCTGGGTCCGGCCTGCTCTTGCGCAACAGCGTCGACCTGGGGCCACTGAGCCTGCAGTTCACTGGCCCGGGTTGGTTGACTGGAACGCGACCCCTGCTGCGCTTTCGCTTCGAGCGGCTGGCCCTGTGCTGGGGCGAACGGGAGCTGTGGCACAGCGCCCTGCCGGCACCGACGCAGCGGGCCATGCCCTTCTTTGCCCTGATCGCCTGCGAGCGTTCGACAACTCCAGCCCAGGAGCCGGACGCTGATCCAGCCCTGGAGCAGGCGGGTGATCAGGGCTGGCTGGCGGCGCGGGGTCGGGGCGGCGGGCTGGCGGCGTGGCGCCTCAGGCCGTCTGCAGATCGCGGCTGAGCAGGGCGTAGAGATAGCCGGGATCGCGGTAGCGGCCCGGCAGACAGTTGTGCAGGGTCTGCAGGCGATCCCAACACACCGTGCGGCGCACCTTGGCCAGGCTCTTGCCTTCGCGGATCAGCAGCCGCAGGGCCTTGCAGTAGGTGGGGTAATTGGCTTCCAGTTCGCCGATCGTGAGGGCCGGGGCTTGGGTCATGGCGCTTGGGGCGGCGGCACCACTGTGCGCCGGAGGACCCAGCCAGCGAGCCCCCCATGCGGGGACAATCGGCACCGATCAATGCCGCACCATCTCAACGCTCCACCTTCCCAACGCTCCACCTTCTCAAACCAGCACCTTTTCAAAGCTGAACCATGCCGCACCGCATGCCCTTGAGCACCGCCTGGAGCCGGTTGTTGACATCCAGGGCTCGCAGCAGTCGCTTGGTGTACGTGCGGGCCGTCTCCTCACTCACCACCAGTTGTTCGGCAATTTCCT
>JBJTWP010000241.1:0-5839 GCA_046081805.1 Cyanobacteriota bacterium | reverse complement strand
GCCTGGTACCTCAGCACCATCGGCAGGGTGCCGCTGCTTACCCCCGCTGAGGAGATCGAGCTGGCCCACCACGTTCAGACCGCCAAGCGGCTGCAGGAATTCCCCGCAGATCAGCTCACCCCCCAGCACCACCGCCAGATCCGCATGGGCCAGCGCGCCCGGGATCGAATGATGGCTGCCAATCTGCGGCTGGTGGTGAGTGTTGCCAAGAAGTATCAGAACAATGGCCTGGAGCTCCTGGATCTGGTGCAGGAGGGGGCGATCGCCCTGGAACGGGCCGTGGACAAATTCGACCCGGCCTTGGGCTACAAGTTTTCCACCTATGCCTATTGGTGGATCCGCCAGGGGATGACGCGGGCCATCGACAACAGTGCCCGCACCATCCGGCTGCCGATCCACATCAGCGAGAAGCTCTCCAAGATGCGCCGCATCAGCCGGGAGCTCTCCCATCGCTTCGGTCGCCAGCCCAACCGCCTGGAGATCGCCCATGCCATGGACATGGCACCCGAGGAGCTGGAGGATCTGATCTCCCAGAGCGCTCCCTGCGCCTCCCTCGATGCCCACGCCCGCGGCGAGGACGACCGCAGCACCCTCGGGGAGCTGATCGCCGATCCGGCCAGCAGCGAACACGTCGACTCCCTGGATCGCATCCTCCAGAAGGAACACCTGGGAAGCTGGCTGTCCCAGCTGAATGAGCGGGAGCAGCAGATCCTGCGACTGCGTTTCGGCCTGGAGGGCGGCCAGCCGCTGACGCTGGCGGAGATCGGTCGCGTGATCAATGTGTCGCGGGAGCGGGTGCGGCAGCTGGAGAGCAAGGCCTTGATGAAGCTGCGCCTGATGAGCAAGAACCAGCGGGCGGCCTGACCGGCATGGGGCCCCAGCTGCTGGGTGTGGCGGCGGTGGTCGCCTGGCTCAGCCTGCTGGCGGTGATCGCCCTGGCGGTGCGGCACCGCTGGAACGGCCAACGGGAATGGAGCCGCAAGCTGGTGCACATCGGCACGGGCGCGGTGGTGCCAATCGCCTGGATGTTCGGCATCAGCCAGGCCATCGCCGTTCCGGCCGCCGGCGCCGTCACCGTGCTCGCGGCCCTCAACCACCGGATCCGGGTGATCCCCGCCATCGAAGACGTGGACCGTCACAGCTATGGCACCATCGCCTATGGCGCCTCGATCACCGCCCTGCTCTGGCTCTACTGGCCCCAGCAGCCAGCAGCCGTGGCCGCCGGGGTGCTGGTGATGGCCCTGGGCGACGGCCTGGCGGGCCTGCTGGGGCCCCTGGTGCCCTCCTTCAGCTGGAGCATCTGTCAGCAGCGCAAATCGCTGATGGGCACCGGCGCCATGGCGGTCGCCAGCCTGGCGGTGCTGCTCACCCTGCGGGCTGTGGCCCTGGCTCAGGCCCTGGCCGCGCCTTCCCCTGTGGCCCTGCTGGCGGTGGCGGTGGCGGCGGTGCTGCTGGAGCAAGGCGCCGTTCTTGGTCTCGATAACTTCACCGTGCCCGTGGCGGTGGGCTGGCTGTGGAGCACCCTGGCCCACTGAAGCCGCCCAGCCCTCAGGCCCGCAGCATCGCCTCGCAGCGCCGTTCCCAGTCCTGCTGGGTGCCGATGCCCGCCACCAGGCGTCGATCGGCCGGTTCATCCCGCAGGCGGAGCTGCCACTGGCCGATCGCCTCGGACCGCTCCATCCACACATCCACCACGGTGCGCTGGATCAGCTCCAGCTCCCAGCAGCGCTGACGCGCCACCTCCAGGGTCCAGGCCAGCAGGTCGTCAAGCTGGAACGGCCGAAAGCCGGCGAAGGCGGGGCCGCAGGCCTGGGCGGAACTGTGTTCGAGATAGAACGTCTGCAGAGGATCAGACAGGCCGCAGAACTGGAGCAGAACGATCATGTCACCCTCCAAGGCTGATGCCTTTCAAGGGTATGGAAATCAGCGCAGCCTTCTGTTCAGTCGGAACACTTTGTTGTTTCCATGGCAACTCAGCACTCGAAGTCCTGGAGTGCCAACTACATCCAGGTCTGCCGCCTGCGGGCCGATCCCCTCTGGCCCCGCCACGTCCGGGTGGCTGCCCCAGGCGGGGCGGAGGGCTTGGTGGGATCAGGCCTCCCCCTGGCTGGGCGGAGGGGCTGGATCAGGCCGCCGCCAGGCTCGGAGCCGGCTGGGCGGCGCGCACCGCGGCCGCCAGGTGCTGGAGCAACTCGGTGGTGGTGGCCAGATCGATGCAGGCATCGGTGATGCTCTGGCCGTAGGTGAGCTGGCTCAGGTCGGCAGGGATCTTCTGGCTGCCGGCCACCAGATGGCTCTCCAGCATCACCCCCATCACATGCCGGGAGCCGCCCTGCAGCTGCTCGGCCACCTGATGCAGCACCTCACCCTGACGGCGGTAGTCCTTGTTGGAATTGCCGTGGCTGCAGTCCACCATCACCCGGGAGGGCAGCCCGTCACGCTCCAGCGCTGCCGCCACCGCTTCAACCGCCTCCGGGTGGTAGTTCGTGCCGAGCTTGCCGCCCCGCAGCACCACATGGCCATCGGGGTTGCCGGTGGTGCTCACAATCGAGGCCGATCCATCGCGGTTGATCCCCAGGAAGTGATGGGGGCCGGCGGCCGCCTGCATGGCGTGGATGGCGGTGCTCACGCTGCCATCCGTGCCGTTCTTGAAGCCGATCGGCATCGACAGGCCCGAGGCCATCTCCCGGTGGGTCTGGCTCTCGGTGGTGCGGGCACCGATGGCGGTCCAGCTGATCAGGTCGGCGATGTACTGGGGCACGATCGGATCCAGCAGCTCCGTGGCGGCCGGCAGGCCCAGCTCCGTCACATGCAGCAGCAGGTCGCGGGCCAGCCGCAGGCCGGTGTTGATGTCGTAGCTGCCGTCGAGATGGGGATCGTTGATCAGACCCTTCCAGCCGATGGTGGTGCGCGGCTTCTCGAAGTACACCCGCATCACCAACTCCAGCTCGGCGGCATGGCGCTGGCGCAGCTGGGCGAGCTCGGCAGCGTAGTCCTTGGCCGCCGCCACGTCGTGCACGGAGCAGGGCCCGACGATCACGAGCTGGCGCGAATCGCGGCCATGCAGGATCGCCTGGATGCGCTCGCGCGTCTGCTGCACCGTGGCGGCCGAACGCTCGCTGATCGGCTGGTCCCGGTGCAGCACCGAGGGCGGCACCAGCGGCCGGGTTTCCACCACGTGGAGGTCGGAGGTGGTGAACATGGGCGGGCCTGCGCACACTGGGCCAATGACTCAGCCTAGAAGGCCCAGCCCGCCCCAGTCCCTCCCTGGCGGGTGAGGATCAACAGCAGCTCCAGGCCGATCACCGCGATCAGGGTGCCGTAGATCCAGCGGCTGGCCTGCTCCCCCAGGGCCACGCTCGAACCGATCAGGGCCCCCACCATCCCGGCCAGCGACAGGGGCAGGGCCCAGGCCCAGGCCACCTGCAGCCGCGCCGTGAACACCACCAGCGCCACCAGGCACCCCGCCGCCCGCAGCACGATCTTGACGTGGTTGGCGCGGGCCAGGTCCTGGCGACCGCACCAGGCGAGGGCCAGCAGGGTCATGGTGCCGGAGCCCAGGGAAATGAAGCCGGTCCAGAACCCGATCGCCACCATCAGCAGGTGCAGCCAGGGCGTCACCGTGAGCTCCTGCCCCAGGTCCTCGGCGCCCTGCAGCCAGCGCTGGGGGCGGGCCAGCAGCAGCAGCAGCACGAACACCAGCGAGGCGGCCACCGCCAGCAGGGCCCCCGCCGGCTCCAGGCCGCTGCCCACCAGGGCCCCCACCAGCGACCCCAGCACAATCGCCGGCACCAGCTGCAGCGCCGTGCCCCAGGGGATCACCCCCGCCTGGTGGAAGCGCACTGTGGCGGTGAGGGTGGAGATCGCCGCCGACAGCCGGTTGGTGCCGTTGGCCAGCTCCGCCGGCAGCCCCAACTCGATCATCGCCGGCACCGCCACCACCCCGCCGCTGGCGGACACGGTGTTGATGAAGCCGCCCACGCCTCCGGCCAGCATCAGGCCCGCCAGCTGGAAGGGGTCGGGGAGGGGAGGCAAGGCGGAGCGGCTCAGGACGGCTGGCCGGTTCTGCAGCTCTGGTCACCAAAGCGGTGACGGGCGGCACAGAACAATGGTGGAACGACCGTAACCCAATCGCCCCAGGCATGGCCGCAGCCCCGATCTCCGCCGACTCCTTCCTCGCCAGCTACCGCGCCGCCGCGGCTGAGCGCGTGGCCCTCGGGGTGCCGGCCCTGCCCCTGAGCGCCGCCCAGGCCCAGGCCCTCACCGAGCTCCTGCAGGCCCCGCCGGCCGGCGAGGAGGCGTTCCTGCTGGAGCTGCTGAGCGAGCGCATCCCCCCCGGCGTCGATGAGGCCGCCTACGTCAAGGCCGGCTGGCTCAGCGGCGTGGCCAGGGGAACGGCGGTCAGCCCGCTGAACAGCCCGGTGGAGGCCACCCGGCTGCTGGCCACGATGATCGGCGGCTACAACGTCGGCGCCCTGATCGAGCTGCTCGGCAACGCCGACGGGGCGGTGGCCGAGGCGGCCGCCGCCGGGCTGAGCCGCACCCTGCTCGTCTACGACGCCTTCCACGACGTGCTGGAGCTGGCGGCCACCAACCCGCTGGCCCAGCGGGTGGTGGACAGCTGGGCCGACGCCGAGTGGTTCACCGCCCGGCCGGAGCTGCCGGAGGAGATCACCGTCACGGTGTTCAAGGTGGAGGGCGAAACCAACACCGACGACCTCTCGCCCGCCACCCACGCCACCACCCGCCCCGACATCCCCCTGCACGCCAACGCGATGCTGGAAACGCGCATGCCGGGCGGCCTGGAGCTGATCGCCGAGCTCAAGGCCAAGGGCCACCCGGTGGCCTACGTGGGCGACGTGGTGGGCACCGGCAGCTCGCGCAAATCCGCGATCAACTCGGTGCTCTGGCACACCGGCACCGACATCCCGCACGTGCCCAACAAGCGCGGCGGCGGCGTGATCCTCGGCGGCAAGATCGCGCCGATCTTCTTCAACACCGCCGAGGATTCCGGCGCCCTGCCGATCGAGTGCGATGTGTCGGCACTGAACAGCGGCGATGTGATCACGATCCGGCCCCATGCCGGCACGATCGAGCGCGCCGCCGGCGAGCTGAACGCCGGCGAGATCATCGCCCGCTTCGAGCTCAAGCCCAGCACGATCGCCGACGAGGTGCGCGCCGGCGGCCGCATCCCCCTGCTGATCGGCCGCTCCCTCACCGACAAGGTGCGCGCCCAGCTGGGCCTGAGCGCCAGCGACCTGTTCATCCGCCCCGTCGCCCCGGCCGACACCGGCAGGGGCTTCACCCTGGCCCAGAAGATGGTGGGCAAGGCCTGCGGCCTGGCGGGCGTGCGGCCCGGCACCAGCTGCGAGCCGCTGATGACCACCGTGGGCTCCCAGGACACCACCGGGCCGATGACCCGCGATGAGATGAAGGAGCTGGCCTGCCTCGGCTTCTCGGCCGATCTGGTGATGCAGAGCTTCTGCCACACCGCCGCCTATCCCAAGCCGGTGGATCTGAAAACCCACGCCGAACTGCCGGATTTCATGGCGTCGCGCGGCGGCGTGGCCCTGCGCCCCGGCGACGGCATCATCCACAGCTGGCTCAACCGCATGCTCCTGCCCGACACGGTGGGGACCGGCGGCGACAGCCACACCCGCTTCCCCTTGGGCATCTCCTTCCCGGCGGGCTCCGGCCTGGTGGCCTTCGCCGCCGCCATCGGCGCCATGCCACTCGACATGCCGGAATCCGTAATGGTCAAATTTTCCGGTTCGCTGCAGCCCGGCGTCACCCTGCGCGATGTGGTCAACGCCATTCCCTACGTGGCCATCCAGCAGGG
>JBJTWP010000240.1:0-4714 GCA_046081805.1 Cyanobacteriota bacterium | reverse complement strand
GTGGTGGTCTTGGTGTTGCCGGTGTTGACGATGCCGTTGGTGTTGGCCGTGCCGGCCACGCCCAGGTTGCCGGCCACGCTGGCATCGCCGCCGATCGTGGCCTTGCCGGTGGTGCTGAGGGTGTCGGTGCCGATATTGCCGGTGTTGGTGATGCCGTTGGTGGTGGCCTTGCCGGTGACCGTCAGGGTGTCTGACGAGAGCCCCTTGATGTTGGTCGTGCCGTTAACGGTGAGGTTGTTCTGGATATAGGCATCACCTGGATTGAGTGCCGGTAGCGCATCCACTGGAGGTGGAGCCACCCACAAGGCTGGGAATGTAGCAGGTAAAATATTTGGTTGCGCTTTGCTGGCAGACAATGTCTGAGCCACCGCCAGCTCAGGGATGGCCGTGGCCCCCAGCAGCAGGGGGCCGAGCGCCAGGGCCGAAGCAACGTTGCGCAGTTTCGGGGTCATGGATGCTCCTGCAAACCTGAGGAAATGGAATTGCATGAACCATTCCGCATCGGCGACCAGGCGGCAAGTCCCCGCAGGGATGAGTGCTGCTGATCAACCCGGGGGCTTGCGCGGCAGCTGGGTCAACGGTATGGCCGCATGACTTGACCCCCGGCGCACGCTTGCGCCTCGGGGCGCAGCGCCCCTGCTTCCAGAACCGGTCCGTGGAGGACCATCCGTTGGCGAGCCGTGCCTGTGGGCTGAGCTCCACCAGCTGCGGCTACGACGTCGCCAGGCGTCGCTGCAGCCATGGGGTCTGGTGCCCGCCGCGCCAGCTCCAGCCAAGAGCGATCAGCCCCGATCTCAGCCCCTATCCCTCGATCAGGCACTCCAGGGCTGCGGTGACATCCGGCTGACGCATCAGCGCTTCACCCACCAGCACCGCATCGGCGCCGGCGCTCTGCACCCGGTCGAGGTCGTCGCGGCTGAACAGGCCTGACTCACTCACCAGCAGGGCCCCCTTGGCACGCACCTGCTCGCCGAAGCGCTGCATCAACTGCTCGGTGACCGCCAGGTCGGTGTGGAAGCTGGCCAGGTCGCGGTTGTTGATGCCAATCAGGCTCACCCCCTCGAGAGCCAGCACCCGCTCCAGCTCCCCGGCGTCGTGCACTTCCACGAGCACGGCCAGGCCAAGGCTGCGGGCCACCTTCAGGAGGTAGGCCAGGTCCTGATCCGTGAGGATCGCGGCGATCAGCAGCGCCGCATCGGCACCGGCGGCCCGGGCCTGAACCAGCTGGTAGGGCGTGAGGATGAAGTCCTTGCAGAGCAGGGGCAGCTCCACCACCTGGCGCACCTGCACCAGCACCTCGAAGCCCCCCTGGAAAAACTCCCGATCGGTGAGCACCGACAGGCAGCTGGCGCCCCCGGCGGCATAGCCCCGGGCAATCGCCTCTGGGTCGAAATCCTCCCGGATCACCCCCTTGCTGGGACTGGCCTTCTTCAGTTCGGCAATCACGGCCGGCTTGCGGCAGCTGGCCCGCAGGGCCCCCACGAAATCGCGGGTGGCCGGCAGATCCACCAGCTGGCGCTGCAGTTGCTCCAGGCTCACCCGCTCGCGGGCCACGGCCACCTCGCGGTCCTTGGCCCACACGATCCGCTCCAGGAGGTGGCGCGGTTCGCTCTCCTCGTGGGGTGTGGCGTACTCCAGATGGGCCACCTTCACCCGGGGGTTCGGTGGCCGGCGACGGATCTCCATGACGGCGCTCGGTTGGGCTCAGCCTGCCACCGCCAGGGCGGCCTGCTTGTAGGCCACCTCCACCACCTCGCTCAGGGTGGGGTGGGTGTGCACCTCATGGATCAACTGCTTCACACTCTGGCGGCGGGCCACGGCATTGGCGATCTCCTGGATCAGATCCGCCGCATGCAGGCCAAAGATGTGGGCACCCAGCACCTCACCTGTGCCCTTGTTGAACAGCAGCTTCATCAGGCCGTCGCTCTCCAGCTCCGCCAGGGCCTTGGAATTGGCCTTGAAGTAGCTGCGCACCGAGCCGAGCTCGAACCCTTCTCTGGCCGCCAGCTCCCTGGCATCGGCTTCGCTCAGGCCCACCGAGCTGATCTCGGGATGGGTGAAGGTGGCCGCCGGAATCGAGCGGTAGTCGATCGCGCGGGCGTGGCCCAGGATGTTGTCGATCGCCACGGTGCCCTGGGCGGCGGCGGTGTGGGCCAGCATCATCTTGCCGGTCACGTCGCCCACGGCCCAGAGGTGGGGCACGGGCTCACCGTTCACCAGCACGCGCATGTGGTCGTCCACCGGGATGAAGCCGCGCTCGGTCTCCACCCCGACGGCCGCCAGGTTGAGCGCGGCGCTGCTCGGTACCCGGCCGGTGGCCACCAGCACCGCATCCACCTCCAGGATCTCCACCAGCTCCTTGGTGGCCATGTCGGCCAGCTCGATCGTCACCGGGCAGCCAGGCGTCACCTTGCGGGCCAGCAGGCCGGAGCGGGCGTCGATGTCGCGGCCGTCGATCAGCTTTCGGGCCGCCAGCTTGGCGATGTCGGGATCAAAGGTGGGCATCACCCGATCGAGGGCCTCGATCATGGTCACCTCGCAGCCCAGCGCCGTGTACACATCGGCGAACTCCAGGCCGATGTAGCCGCTGCCGATGATCGCCAGCCAGCGGGGCAGCCACTCCAGGCTCACCGCCTCGTCGCTGGTGAACACGGTGCGGCCATCGGTCTCGATGCCGCGGGGCACGAACGGCTCCGAGCCCGTGGCCAGGATCACATCCCGGGCGCTATGGGTGCGCTCCACGCCGCTGCCGCTCTCCCGCACCGTCACCCGCTGGGGAGCGGCCAGGCGACCCTGGCCCCGCAGGATCGTGGCGCCAGCCCGCTCCAGCGTCTTCGTGAGATTGGCGCGGATCGTGGCCACCAGCTGGTTGGCGTGGTCGGCGATCTTGCGGCGCTCGAACCGCACCGGCGCGGCATGGATGCCGAAGCCGGCCAGATGCTCGGCGTCGGCCAGCTCGCGCACCCGGCCGCTGGCGGCCAGCAGGGCCTTGGAGGGCACACAGCCGCGGTTCACGCAGGTGCCGCCCAGGTCGCGGCTCTCCACGATGGCCACCTTCAGCCCATGCTCCGCCGCGTGCTTGGCGGCATCGAAGCCGCCGTAGCCCGCCCCGATCACGATCAGATCGAAATCAAACCCGGCAGGGTTGGACGCGGTGTTGCCGAAGCTGGCGTTCGTGGGGGCGTCGCTCACCGGGCCGCTGCAGAGATGGCCGGCATTCTCTCCCGGAATGGGGCGCTCTACCGCTGCTGGGCGGGGTGGTTCGCGGCCTGCAGCTGCTGGCGCCAGCGCTCCAGCAGCAGGGGCGCCGCAGCCACGGCCACATTCAACGACTCCACCGCCGGGCTATGGGGAATGGTGACGCGGTGGGTGGCCAGCGCCTGCAGCTCTGGCGCCAGACCGGATCCCTCCTGGCCCAGCAGCAGGGCCGTGGGCCGGCACCAGTCGAGCTGCCAGTAGGGCACCACGGGGCTCTGCCGGCCATCGGCCTCGCTGGCCGTCGCCACGACCGCCGCCACCAGCTGGCTGCCCGCCTGCGCCAGGGCCCGCAACCGACGCTCCAGGGCGGCCCCATCGACGCGCAGCAGCGGCAACGCCAGGGCCGCCCCGGCGGAGGCGCGCAGCACCTTGGGTTGCAGGGGATCGGCACCGGCACCGAGCCACAGGGCCTCCACCCCGGCCGCCAGAGCCGTGCGCATCAAGGTGCCGAGGTTGCCAGGATCCTGTAGCCGATCCAACGCCAGCACAAATGATTCCTCGCCACCGGCCGGCGCCGGCGGCGGCAGGGTGAGCACCACCCCGTCGGGATGGTCGGTGGTGGCCACCGCCGCGAGCAGCTCAGCGCTGACCCGTATGGGTCGCACCGCCAGCGGCATCGCCCGCACCAGCTGGGGGTGGCGCTGACACCAGGCGTCCGTCCAGAGCAGGTGGTGGGGGGTCAGCCCCAGCCTCAGCGCCTCCTGCACCAGATGGGTGCCCTCCAGCAGCAGCAGGCCCTGCTCGCGGCGGCCGCTGGCACTGTGCAGCTGCCGCAGCCGCCTCACCAAGGGGTTGCGCCGACTGGTGAGCACACCGGCAGAGGAATCCACGGGCGTCAGCCCCTCCAGCCTCAGAACACCTGGTGACGACGCACCTTGAGACCTTCATGGATCTGCAGGGTGCCGTCCGTGAGGTCGAGGCCGGAAACCGCGGCCAGCTCACCCTTGACACCCTCAGCCTGCAGATTCACGGCCAGTTGCTTGAGCAGCTCGTGTTCAACCGCTGACTGATCCAGCAGGTCGGGGGTGAGGCTCTCAAGAAATTTGCCCAACCTGGCGACAACGACCTCGGAGGCGTTGGTGATCTTGAGAATAATCATGGTTTAGAAAAGTGCGGATGGGGAGACTTGAACTCCCACGACATTGCTGCCACTAGTACCTGAAACTAGCGCGTCTACCAATTCCGCCACATCCGCGTGGCTGTCGCATCAGCGACTCTCTCACCCTACGACATCGCGGCAGGGCAGCCCCGCACCGCGGCGGTGCCTCAGGGTTTCCAGGCCTCCCCAGGGCTCCCCAGGGCTCCAAGACAGTTCGGGCTGCGGCCTCCTAGACGGTCACAACTTTTGTTGTCAAGATCTGGACACAAGCGGGGAGACAGCCACACATGCCACTGACTGCAGTCCCGACGCAGCCATTGCTAACGCCCGTGCGGGAGATCGCCGGTGGTCGCACCC
>JBJTWP010000239.1:0-5980 GCA_046081805.1 Cyanobacteriota bacterium | reverse complement strand
CATCGAGGCTGTCGCCGCGGTGCTTTCCATGGAGCATGGCCTCGTGCCTCCTACGATCAACTACCACAATCAGGATCCGGCCTGTGATCTGGATGTCGTGCCCAACCAGGCCCGGGAACGGAGACTGGATGTGGTGCTGTCCAATTCCTTCGGATTTGGTGGTCACAATGTCTGCCTTGCTTTCCGGCGAATGAACTGATGACGCGACAGCGTCCATGGGCGGTTGACGCGACAGCGCCTCCGCTCCGGATCAGCGCCCGGCGCAACGCATCAGGAACCTCCCTACCCCGTACCCTTCTTCCCCCTCCCGTCCGATGGTCGCCGCCCCCGCCACACCCGCGTCCACCAGCCAGGTGGAATCGCTGTGCATCAACAGCATTCGCTTCCTGGCCGTCGACGCCGTCAACAAGTCGAACTCGGGGCACCCCGGTCTGCCGATGGGTGCCGCCCCGATGGCGTTTGCCCTTTGGGACAAGCTTCTCAAGCACAACCCCAGGAACCCCAAGTGGTTCAACCGTGACCGCTTCGTGCTCTCCGCCGGCCATGGCTGCATGCTGCTCTATGCGCTGCTGCACCTCACCGGCTACGACTCGGTGACCCTGGAGGACATCAAGCAGTTCCGCCAGTGGGGCTCCAAGACCCCCGGCCACCCGGAAACGTTTGAGACCGCGGGCGTCGAGGTGACCACCGGTCCCCTGGGTCAGGGCATCGCCAATGCGGTGGGTCTGGCGATGGCGGAGGCCCACCTGGCGGCCAGATTCAACAAGCCCGATCGCACGGTCGTGGATCACCACACCTACGTGATCATGGGCGATGGCTGCCATCAGGAGGGGGTGAGCAGTGAAGCCGCCTCCCTGGCCGGCCACCTGGGCCTGGGCAAGCTGATTGCTATCTACGACGACAACCACATCACGATCGACGGCAACACCAATGTGTCGTTCACCGAGGATGTGCTGAAGCGCTACGAGGCCTATGGCTGGCACACCATCCATGTGGCTGACGGCAACACGGATGTGGCCGCCATTGCCAAGGCGATCGAGGCGGCCAAGGCCGTCACCGATCGTCCATCGATGATCAAGGTGACCACCACCATCGGCTACGGCTCCCCCAACAAGGCGAACACCGCCGGTGTGCACGGTGCCGCCCTGGGGGCTGAAGAAGCCGAGCTCACCCGCAAGAATCTCAGCTGGGACTACGGCGCCTTTGAGGTGCCCCAGGTGTCCTATGACCACTGGCGCCAGGCCATCAGCCGGGGCGAGGCCGCCGAGGCCGCCTGGAACGCCACCCTGGATGCCTACCGCGCCGCCTACCCGGCCGAAGCCGCCGAATTCGAGCGCCAGCTGCGCGGCGAGCTGCCCCAGGGCTGGGACGCCAACCTGCCCAGCTACAGCCCCGAGGACAAGGGCCTGGCCACCCGGCAGCACTCCTACAACTGCCTGAACGCCATCGGCCCTAGCCTGCCCGAACTGATCGGCGGCTCGGCCGACCTCACCCACTCCAACCTCACCGACATCAAGGGGGAGAAGCGCTTCCAGCAGGGCGCCGAGGCCAACCGCTACCTGCACTTCGGCGTGCGGGAGCACGCCATGGCCTCGATCCTCAACGGCCTGGCCTATCACGGCAGCGGCCTGATCCCCTATGGCGGCACCTTCGCCGTGTTTGCCGGCTACATGGTGGGGGCCATGCGCCTCTCGGCCCTGAGCGAGCTGGGCGTGATCTACGTGCTCACCCACGACTCCATCGGCCTGGGTGAAGACGGCCCCACCCACCAGCCGATTGAAACGCTGGCCAGCCTGCTCTCACTGCCGAACCTACTGGTGATCCGCCCCTGCGACGGCACCGAAACCAGCGTTGCCTACCAGGTGGCGATCGCCAACCGCAAGCGCCCCAGCGTGTTGATCCTCAGCCGGCAGGCCATGGCCAACCAGGCCAACTCCAGCGCCGATGCCGTGGCCAAGGGTGGCTACATCCTGGAAGACAGCAGCGGCACCCCCGACCTGATCCTGATCGGCACCGGCACCGAACTCGACCTCTGCATCAAGGCCGCTGCCCAGCTGCGCGCCGCAGGCAAGAACGTGCGCGTGGTGTCGATGCCCTGCGTGGAGCTGTTCGAGGAGCAGGACGCCGCTTACCGCGAGAGCGTGCTGCCCGCCTCCGTGCGCAAGCGCCTCGTTGTGGAAGCCTCCAGCTCCTTCGGCTGGCACAAGTACACCGGCTTCGATGGCGACAGCGTCTCGATCGATCGCTTTGGCGCCTCCGCCCCCGGCCCGCTGCTGATGGAGAAGTTCGGCTTCACCGTCGACAACGTGGTGGCCAAGGCCCAGGCTCTGCTGGGTTGATCGTCTGATCTGTCGCCGGACCCACGCGGCTCGTCCATCCTTGCTGCCCCGCCAGATGGCGGGGCTTTTTCTGTTCATGCTGGAGAGCGGTTCATGCCGAGGAGCAGTTCATGCTGGGGAGCGGTTCGGGATGAAGTGCTGCGGTTCTGGATGTCGTCTCAGCCGATGATTGCACCTGTGCCCGTGGTGCCTGCAGCGGGCTCGCCGGCGCCAGACTCCCCAGCGGGGCGGGGCGATGCCGTTTGCCGCAAGCAGCGTCGTTCCGCGGCCAGGCCGAGACGCTGGCGGACCAAGGCGGTCATCACCCTCGCCATCGCGTTGGCTGTGGCACTGCTCAGTGTGATGTTGCCTCCCCACGGCATCGCCCAGAACCAGCCCCAACCCGAGGCACTGTTCGATCAGAGCCAATTGGAAAACCGTATCGACGGATTTCCGGTTGTAATGGATGGCCATACGATTCTCTCGATTCGGCAGGGGATTTCTGGGTTTTCAGCCCAGGAGAGAGCACTTACAATCACCCGTCGGCTAAAGCGGCTCGCCAAGAATGAGTCTATTTCTGTTGGCGACCTCACAATTCAACGCAATGCAGATGACAATTCGATCTTTCTGGGTGTCGGCCATGAAGTGCTGCTGACAATCACGGAACGGGACGCCCAAGCCAACCGTACGACACCAGATGCCTTGGCCAGCCAAGCGCTGCGGGACATCAAGGCAGCAATCAGCCGATATCGCCAGGATCGAGAACCGGAGTACTTGGTTCGAGGCACTGTCTATGCCACCATTGCAAGCAGTGCTTTTCTGCTGATCAGCTTTCTGCTGATCAGCATCACCGGCAAGCTGTTCCCTGTCGTTGCGCGGTGGATTGCCTCTCGGGCACCGGGCATTCGTGTGAACAATGTTGAGATTATCTCCTCCTCCGCCATTAGTGCCTTCTGGCTTCAGATCCTGAAGTTCCTGCGTTTGGCCTTGCTGCTGGTCTTGCTCTTTTCGTGCATCACATGGATCCTTCGCCTGTTTCCATGGACCAGAGCAGTGGGCGAGAGCGTGCTGAGCTATGCAGGCGAATCACTGGAATTGGCGCTTTCAGCCACGGCAAACTATCTCCCAAATTTATTTGTTGTCACGATTATTCTTTCCATGGCTTACTATGGGGTCCGCATGGTCAAGCTTTTTTCCTGGCGATAGAACGGGGCAACCTGGTGATTCCAGGTTTTTATCCAGACTGGGCCCAGCCCACCTACAATCTTCTGAGTGTGCTGGTGATCGCATTGGCGGCGATTCTGGCTTTTCCTTATTTGCCTGGATTCAATTCTCCTGCATTTCAAGGCATTTCGGTATTTATCGGCCTTCTCCTCTCGCTTGGCTCCACATCGGCGATCACGAATGTAATTGGAGGCATCATCCTCATCTACACGCGTGCTTTTAGAATGGGCGACCATATTCGCGTTGGCGATGTTGTTGGCGACATCATTGAAAAAACTTTCTTGCCGTGCGTATCTGCACGCCATCAAATCAGATTATCACCATTCCCAATGCAACTCTGCTCAGCAATAAGGTTGTCAATTACAACATC
Organism: Cyanobacteriota bacterium; assembly: GCA_046081805.1. Lineage (GTDB taxonomy): Bacteria > Cyanobacteriota > Cyanobacteriia > PCC-6307 > Cyanobiaceae > UBA5018. The sequence continues at coordinate 2,068 of JBJTWP010000239.1, read as the reverse complement.
GCAGCGCGTGAGCTGGGCACCGATCTGATTCTCCAAACCACCGTCACCCTGGGCTACGAGGTGCCTTGGCGGCAGGTGCATGACACGCTGATCAAGGCGGCCATCAGCACGGAGCACGTGCGCAGCGAGCCAGCGCCCTTTGTGCTGCAGACGAGCCTGGATGACAATTACATAAGCTATCAGTTAAATGCCTATACCGATACACCCAATACGATGGTATTTATCTATTCAAAACTACACCAAAGTATTCAGGATGGCTGCCGTGAGAATGGCATTGAGATTCTCTCGCCCACCTACACGGCCCTGCGGGATGGCAGCGCCATCACCATTCCAGCCAGCGCTCTTGGTCCGCCGCCTGCCGTCGCAGCGCCGTTCCGGGCTGGCGACTCGGACCAGTCCCCTGGCCAGGGATAGCCTGCGCTGAGGGAAGGGTGCGTCGTCGACATCATTCCCGGCACCAGCGGCAGGCGCCATGGCCACGGAGCACCCCCCCATCCCCATCCACCCGATCGCAGCCTGGGCGGCGGCAGGCGGCATCGGCGGACTGATCGGTTCGCTGGTGGCGGTTCTGTTCACCGAATTGATCAAACTCTTCCTCGGCGCCGCCGCCGGGCTGGGCGCTCCATGGCTGCGGGTGCTGCCGCTGCTCGGGGTGAGCCTGGCGGTGCTGATTCTGTTTGGCCTGGGCCGGGGACAACCCGCGCAGACCATCGCCCCCCGCGAGCCGGACCGGCCTGGCGGCGGCTCGCTGGCATCGTGGTATTCGTTCCCCCATGACATCGCGCGGGCCGATCTCACCGGTGATGTCGTAAACGCCTCCGGGGCGGAGGAGCGTTTCCCCTGGAACCTGGCCCCCCTGCGGGTGTTGGCGATCCTGGCCACCGTGGGCCTGGGCGCCCCGATGGGGACGGAATCGCCAGCAGCCCACCTCGGTGTGGCCACGGGAAGCTGGCTGGGCAACTTCCGGCCAGCGCTGCGGAGCCTGACGCGACCCCTGGCGATCGGCGGCGGCGCCGCGAGTGTGTCGGCCCTGATCGGCATCCCCCTGGTGGGCAGCTTGTTCATGGCTGAACTGGCGGCGCGGCGGCGGATTCGCCTCAGCGCCAGGCGCGCTGCCGCGATGGTGGCCGGTGGCTTCATCGGCTGGGGGGTGAATGCCGTGTTCCAGCTCAACCTGATCCGCCTGGTGGTGCCGACGGTGGCGCCAACCAGCGTCGAGGATGCCCTGGAGGCAACGCTGTGCATCGGCGTCCTCGCCGGGACGATCACGGCCCTCACCGGGGAGACGATCTACTGGGCCCGGGGTTGGCGGCACCGGCCGATGGCACGCCTGCTGCTGGGCGGTGGGCTGCTGCTGGCCCTGACGCTGTTGATCGGCTGGCTGGCCACCCCGGCAGCGGCCTTCGGCCCCGGCGGGGCGGCGATCGTCTGGGCCGAAACCTACGCCACCTCACCAGGCCGCCTGCGGGCGGTGGCCCTGCTGCGGGCGGGCTCCACCGCCGCCGCCGTGCTGGCGGGGGGCTGTGGCGGTGTGTTCGTGCCGTTCCTGGCGATCGGCGACCTGAGTGGCCGGGTGATTGCGGCACCCTTCGGGATTCCGGCAGACCTGGCGGGGGCCGCCGGAGCCGCAGCGGGCATTGCCGGGGGCTACCGACTGCCGCTCACCGCCCTGGCGATGGTGCTGGGCGTGGGGGGACCCCAGGGAGCCCAGCTCACCTGCATGGCCACCGTGGCCGTGGCGGCGTTCAGCGGACTGGTGGCGGCCAGAACCGCCAGTGCGGTGTCGGCCTGGGTACGGGCCCTGCGGCCCCAGGACACGGCAGAACGACCAGAACGAGCGGGGTGAGCCCCAACCGGCCCGCCCACCAGCCTGGGGCGATGGCTTCGGCTCACACCGCCGCTGCCTGCAGCATCGGTCCAGGCTGCTGGCCCTGTCCGGCCTGCTGCTGTTCGGCCTGCTGCGCCGCCAGCACCTGCTCCAGTCCCTCCAGATTCTTGTCGGTGATCTTGGTCTGCATCGGGCAGTGCTTGGGGCAGCACATCGAGCAGAACTCAGCCTGATTGTAGA
>JBJTWP010000238.1:0-20546 GCA_046081805.1 Cyanobacteriota bacterium | reverse complement strand
CATTCAGGCTATCCGGACTATGTCTTTGCATTCCATGATGGCGAGGAGATTGGTCCTAGGATGATGGCTCGAATCGCTAAGCACACCGGCCTCAAAGCAAGTGATCTGTGATGCAGGCGGATAATCGGCTAACAATCCGATACATCTGAGCCGCCACCTGATGATCTTTGTTCACCCTTCTTGCTCTCGGCGGCCAGGTGATCGCAAGCGTTGGACTAAGCCGCTGCGCGGCAGGTCTAACAGCCTTGAAGACTCTCATGAGCACCTCGAAAAATCCTGCTTCTCCACGGACGAACCCTATGAGACTCATTTACTGGTGCAGGGGGCAACGGGACGCGGATCCCTATATGACCAATTTTTCGAGGTGCCATCAAGGCCTCTTTTACTTTGTTATGCAGCCGTGGGGCATGGGAGCAGGTACTTCTACCCGCCACCCACGCGAACTGTGAAGGAAACATAAAGTACCGGCCCGGCTGATCTGCGGCAAGGCCGCCACCCTCCAGGGCTCAAGAGGGGCAGGATTGTTGAACTGCGGATCCAACCAGGCTGAGCAGCAGGTTGAGGATCAGATCTGGAAGCGACATCTTGACGGAGTCTCGGCCAGCGGTCACCAGACTGCCAGCCACGCCAGCCAATACGCATGTATTGTTGCTTGGCACTGGCTGGGGTGGGTCGTGGGGCATGGGGAGGCGGAATGGGCGAACGGGCCGAACGGGCCGGATGGGGGCTTGCGGCTGCCCTTGGCCGGCACCACGGTGGCGGCCGGCTTCCCCAGCCCTGCCGACGACTACATCGAAGGCCGCATCGACCTGAATGATGTGCTGATCCGCCATCCCAGCAGCACCTTTTTTCTGCGGGTGAGTGGCGACTCGATGCGTGATGCCGGCATCTTGGATGGTGACCTGCTGGTGGTGGATCGCGCGCTGGAACCCCGGGCTGGTCGGGTGGTGGTGGCGGTGCTGGAGGGAGGCTTCACCCTCAAATACCTGAACCGCCACCAGGGGCGCTGGCGGCTGGAGGCGGCCCATCCCGACTACCCGCCCCTGGAGCTGGTCGATGGCGACGACGCCTGCATCTGGGGTGTGGTTATTCATGCCATCCACAGTTTCTGATCCATGGGCCGACCAGTCACCGTGCGGGAGGCCGTCGTCCTGGTGGATGGCAACAACTTCTACGCCTCCTGTGAGGCGGTGCTGGATCCGGCGGTGATTGGCCGACCGCTGGTGGTGCTCTCCAACAACGACGGCTGCATCGTGTCGCGCAGCGTCGAGGCCCGTGCCCTCGGCATCCGCATGGGCCAGCCCTGGTTTCAGGTGCGACAGGAGCTGGAGCGCCTGGAGGTGATGGTCCGCAGCTCCAACTACGCCCTCTACGCCGACATGAGCCAGCGGCTGATGGCCGTGCTGGAGGAGTGGCTGGAGGCCCTTGAGATCTATTCGATCGATGAGGCGTTTGGCCTGCTGCACCGGCCAGACGGTGCCGATCTCACGGCCTGGGGACAGGCGCTGCGGCGGGATGTGCGCCGTCGGCTGGGGTTGCCGGTGGCGGTGGGCATCGCGTCCACCAAGGTGCTGGCCAAGCTGGCCAACCGGTGGGCCAAACAACCGCCCAGGGGCGGCGGAACCGCGCCGGCGGTGTTTGACCTCGGCGCTGGAGGCGCCACCGCCCCTGGTGCCGAGACTGTGCTGGAGGCCACGGCCATTGAGGATGTCTGGGGCATCGGCCGCAAGCTGGCGCGCTGGTGTCGCCTGCGGGGCATCGCCGATGCCCGCGCTTTGCGCGACATGGCCTCCGGTGAGCTGCGCCGCCGCTGCGGGGTAGTGGGTGTGCGTCTGCAACAGGAGCTCCGCGGCCAGTCCTGCCTGCCCCTGGAGCTGGTACCAGCTGCCAAGCGGGAAACCTGCGTGAGCCGCAGCTTCAGCCGGCCAGTCGACAATCTGCCGCACCTCAAGGAGGCCATCGCCACCTACACCGCACGGGCCGCTGAGAAGGTGCGACGCCAGAACCAGCAGGCCGGCGCCCTCAGCGTGTTTGTGCGCAGCAGCCCGTTCAACGGCACCAGCTTCTACGCCAATGGCGCCACCGTGCGGTTGCCGGTGGCGAGCAACGACACCGCCGTGCTGCTGGCCGCCGCCCTGCCCCTGGCTGCGGGCCTGTTCAGACCGGGCAAGCCCCTGCACAAGGCCGGTGTGGTGCTGCAGGATCTCAGCGATGAGGCGCTGCTCCAGCACCATCTGCTGGTCCCCCTGCCACCGGAGCAGCAACAGCGACGTCGGGCCTTGCTGGCGGCCGTGGATCAACTCAACCGCCGCTATGGAAGCGGCACGGTGCAGTGGGCCGCCTGCGGCCTGGAGGCCCCCTGGCGGATGCGCCGCAGTCGGCTCTCGCGCGCCGCCACCACGCGCCTGGCCGATCTGCCGACGGTCCGTGCTTAGCCAGGTCCGGGCTGTCCGTGACGCCTCGCGCATAAGGTGGACAGAGTCCTTGCCCTGACTGGATCTGCGCGATGAGCACCTACAGCTTCGACTGCGTGAGCGACTTCGACCGCCAGGAGCTGGTGAACACCGTCGATCAGGTGCGCCGGGACGTGGCCCAGCGCTACGACCTCAAGGACTCAGGCACCGAACTGGAGCTGGAGGAGGAGCGCCTCACCATCACCACCGCCAGCGACATGACGCTCCAGGCAGTGGAGGATGTGCTGCGTCAGAAGGCCACCAAGCGCAACCTGTCGCTCAAGATCTTCGACTTCCAGACCCCCGAAGCCGTGGGCGGCAACCGGGTGAAGCAGGTGGTGCAGCTGCGCAGGGGACTCAGCCAGGAGCTCGCCAAGACCCTCAGCAAGGTGTTGCGTGACGAGCTCAAGAAGGTGACGGTGTCGATCCAGGGCGACAGCCTGCGCATCACCGGCAAGAGCAAGGACGACCTGCAGACCGCCATCCAGCTGCTCAAGGCCCGGGAGTCCGACCTGGAGGTGCCGCTGCAGTTTCAGAACTACCGCTGATGCCCGGCGGCTGGCGCTTCTGGATCGACCGCGGCGGCACGTTCACCGATGTGATCGGCCTGGATGCCGCTGGGAAGCTGGAGGTGCGCAAGGTGCTCTCGGAACGGCCGGAACAGGCAGACGATCCCGCCGTGGCGGCGATCCGGGCCGTGCTGGGGCTGGGGGCCCTGGCGCCGATTCCGGAGGGCGCCATTGCTGAGCTGCGCCTCGGCACCACCGTGGCCACCAACGCCCTGCTGGAGCATCGCGGCGCACCGGTGCTGCTGCTGATCAACCGCGGCTTCGCCGATCTGCTGGCGATCGGCGATCAGCACCGTCCCGACATCTTTGCCCTGCGGATTGAGCAACCCCGCCCCCTGGCCCTGCGGGTGATTGAGGTGGAGGGACGGCTGGCGGCCGATGGCAGCGAGCTGGAGCCCCTGCGCTGCGACGGGGCCCTGGCGGCACTGGTGGGTGAGGCCCTGGCCGCTGGCTATGGCAGCGGCGCCGTGGCCTTGCTGCATGCCTACCGCAACCCAGCCCACGAGCTGGCGCTCGGCGCCTGGCTGGAGCGGCAGGGTGTGCGCGACGTGGCGCTGTCGCATCAGCTCAGCCGCCAGCCCCGGCTCGTGCCCAGGGGCCACACCACCCTGGTGGAGGCGGCCGTCGGACCGATCCTGCGCGGCTACCTCCAGCAGGTGCAGCAGGCCCTGGGCCCGGCGACGCCGCTGCGGGTGATGCGCTCGAGCGGGGCCCTGGCGGCACCCCAGCAGCTGCGGGCGAAGGACACGATCCTCTCCGGTCCGGCCGGGGGGATGGTGGGCGCTGTGGCCGCCGCCGCCGCCGTGGAGCCCGGCGTGCCGATCGTGGGCGTCGACATGGGTGGCACCCCAACCGACGTGTTCCACTTCGATCCCGGTCGGGGTGAGGCGGCCTGGGAGCGCAGCCCCGAGACGGAGATCGCCGGCCTGCGGCTGCAGGCGCCCATGCTGCCAGTGCACACCGTGGCGGCAGGGGGAGGGTCGATCATCCGCTTCGACGCTGGGCGCCTGCTGGTGGGGCCCGAGTCGGCCGGGGCGGAGCCGGGACCGGCGGGCTATCGGCGCGGCGGGCCGGCCACCATCACCGACGCCAACCTGCTGCTGGGACGGCTGCCGCTGGTGGCCTTGCCCAGGGTGTTCGGCCCCGCGGCCGATCAGCCGGTCGATCCGGAGGCGGTGCAAGCTCGTTTCGAAGAGCTCGCCCGGGCCAGTGGCCTGCGGCCGGAGCAGGTGGCGGAAGGGGCGCTGGCACTGGCGATCGAGCGCATGGCAACGGCGATTCGACACCTGTCGATCCAGCGCGGCCATGACATCCGCGCTGCCCTGCTGGTGAGCTATGGCGGCGCCGGAGGCCAGCACGCCTGCCGGCTGGCCGAGACGCTCGGCATGGCCCGGGTGCTGCTGCATCCCCTGGCGGGCGTGCTCTCGGCCTACGGCATCGGCATGGCCGAGCAGCGGCAGCTGCGGGAACGGGCCCTGCGACAGCCCCTCACCACGGCAGGGATCGGGGCGCTGCGCCGCGCCTGGGCGGACCTGCGGGCGGAGGCGGAGGCGGCCCTGCGCCGCAGCGGTGACCTGGCCAGCGGCGACCAGGGGCGCGTCGTGGCGCGGCTGGAGCTGCGCTATCCCGGCAGTGAGCGGGGCCTGGAGGTGCTCTGGCCTGAGGCTGCCGGTGGCGAGGCGGAGCAGGTGGCAGCGCTGCAGGAGGCGTTCGCGGCGGTCCATCACCAGCGCTTCGGCTATGTGCCGGCCGATCGCGAGCTGGTGGTGGAACGGCTGCTGCTGGAGCTGGCGGCAGGCGGTGAGCCGGCCCGCCTCGTGATCCCCGGGCTGGAGCCAGCGGCCGCTGGCATGGCCGCGCCCGCCAGCACACCGGTATGGCTGGGCGCTGGCCAGGGCTGGCGACAGGTGCCGCTGTGGCAGCGCCGCCAGCTGGTGCCTGGCACGGTGTGGCCCGGTCCGGCCGTGGTGCTGGAGGCCACCACCTTGATGCTGGAGCCCGGCTGGCAGGCCGAGGCCCAACGCGATGGATCCCTGCTGCTGCGCCATCTCTCCCCGGTCCCTGCCACGGTCGCGCCAACGGCAGCGCCCACTGCGGCACCTACCGCCGCGCCCACTGCGACACCGATGGCCGCGCCCGCAGCAGCACCTAAGGCCCAGAACACCGAGCTGGATCCGGTGCGCCTGGAGCTGTTCAACCACCGCTTCAGCGCCATCGCCGAACAGATGGGGGTGCAGCTGCAGCAGAGCAGTCGCTCGGTGAACATCCGCGAGCGGCTGGATTTTTCCTGCGCCCTGTTCGATGGCCAGGGCCGGCTGGTGGCCAACGCCCCCCACATCCCGGTGCATCTGGGCTCGATGGGGGAGAGCGTGGTGGCCCTGCTGGCCGACCTGGCAAGCGGGCGACGACCACCGCTGCAGCCCGGCGACGTGATCCTCTCCAATGATCCCTACGCCGGCGGCACCCACCTGCCCGACATCACGGCGATCTCACCGGTGTTCGCCGACGGGGACAGCGGGGTCGAAGCGGGGGGGGAGCCGCTGTTTTTCCTGGCCAGCCGCGGCCACCACGCCGATGTGGGCGGCATCACCCCAGGCTCGATGCCCGCCTTCAGCCGCACCATCGCCGACGAGGGGCTGCTGCTCCGCAATGAGCCGTTGCTGCGCCATGGCCAGCTGAATGAGGCGTATTGGCGCCAACGCCTGGCGGCGGGCCCCCATCCGGTGCGCAACCCAGACCAGCTGCTGGCCGACCGGGATGCCCAGGTGGCGGCAAACCGTCGGGGGGAGACCGACCTGCGGGCGCTGATCGCCGCCGAAGGCCTGGAGGTGGTGCGGGCCTACATGGGCCATGGGCGGGCCCATGCCGCCGCCGCCGTGCGCCGCGTGCTGGAGCGGCTCCACGATGGCGCCCATGCCCTGGAGCTCGACAACGGGGCCTGGATCCGGGTGGCAGTGCGGGTGGATCGGCCCCGGCGGCAGGTGCGGGTCGACTTCAGCGGCACCTCTCCCCAGCTCGACACCAACCTCAATGCCCCCCTGGCCGTCACCAAGGCCGTGGTGCTGTACGCGTTCCGTTGCCTGGTGGGGGAGGCGATTCCCCTGAATGCCGGCTGCTTCGAGCCGATCGAGCTGGTGGTGCCCCGGGGGTGTCTGCTCAATCCCAATCCGCCGGCGGCGGTGGTGGCGGGGAATGTGGAAACCTCCCAGGCCGCGGCCAATGCCCTGTTCGCCGCCCTGGGGGTGCTGGCGGCCGCCCAGGGCACGATGAACAACCTCAGCTTTGGCGATGCCGCCGCCGGTCCCAGCAGCCGCCAGTACTACGAGACGATCTGCGGTGGCAGCGGTGCCGGCATGCTGCTGGACGGCACGGGGTTCGCCGGCGCGGCGGCGGTGCAGACCCACATGACCAACTCGCGACTCACCGATCCTGAAATCCTCGAGGAGCGCTTTCCGGTGCGGTTGGAGCGCTTCGCCCGGCGCCGGGGCAGCGGCGGTGGTGGGCGCTGGTGCGGCGGCGATGGGGTGGTGCGTCAGTGGCGGGCCCTGGAGCCCCTCACCGTGTCACTGCTGAGCAGTTCGCGACGGGTGCCACCCTTCGGGCTGGCGGGCGGTGAACCCGGCGCCTGCGGCGAGAACCACCTGCTGCGCAGCGATGGCAGCGAGGTGGTGCTACCGGGCTGCTGCCAGCTGCAGCTCCAGCCCGGGGAGGGCCTGCGCCTGGCAACCCCCGGTGGCGGGGGCTACGGCCGATCGGAACCATCCTGATGGGCCAACCGCAGAGAAGGGCGAAGCCTCTGCCCTGGTTGGGGCTCGGCGCGGTGGCGGGTGGCCTGCTGCTGACCCCGGCTCCGAGCCACGGCCAGCCCGCCGCCTCAGTGGCCCCTGCTGCCGCCATCAGCGGCGTGCTGCAGGAGCGCGACCAGCGCGCCCAGCCGGTGTGGGGCCCCGCAGGCATGGTGGCCAGCGGCGAACCCCATGCCGCGCGGGCCGGTGTGCGGATGCTGCGGGCCGGGGGCAACGCGGTGGATGCGGCGGTGGCCACCAGCTTTGCCCTGGCCGTCACCCTGCCCCACGCCACGGGCCTGGGGGGTGGCGGCTTCCTGCTGTTATGGCTGCCGGGCCGCTCGCCGGCCCGGAGCCGCCTCCACCAGCCCCAGTGCCGCGAGGCGCTGGCCCGGGAACTGCCCCTGGGCGGGGGGATGGCGGTGGGCCTCGATTTCCGGGAAACCGCACCGGCTGCGGCGCGGCGGGATCTGTTCGTCGCGGCCGGCGGCCAGGTGGATCGCCGCCGCGCCACCCGCAGCCTCCAGAGCACGGCGGTGCCTGGCACCGTGGCGGGGCTGCTGCTGGCCCAGCGCTGCTACGGCCGCCTGCCCCTCGCCCAGGTGCTGGCCCCAGCCATCGCCCTGGCACGGCAGGGGGTGCCGGTGAGCCGCAGCTTCAGCCAGTCGCTGCTGGCGGGAGCCGACCTGCTGCAGGCCAATCCCGGCTCGAGGGCCCTGTTCTTCCCCGCTGGCCAGCCGCTGGGGCCGGGCCAGCGGCTGGTGCAGCCGGCCCTGGCCGGCAGCCTGGAACGGATCGCCCGCAGCGGCAACGCCGGCTTCTATGCCGGACCCACGGCCCAGGCATTGCTGCGCCTGATGGCCCGCGATGGCGGCCTGATCACGGCCGCGGATCTCCGTGCCTACCGGACCCGGCCGGTCACCCCCCTGCGCATCCGCTTCCGCGGCCAGCAGGTGCTGGCCCTGCCACCGCCAGCTGGGGGACTCACCCTGCTCCAGCTGTTGCGGCTACTGGAGCCGCTCGATCTGGCCGCCACGGGCGCCAACAGCGCCGCCACGCTGCACCCCATGGCCGAGGCCATGAACCTGGCCTACCTGCAGCGCAACACCCGGCTTGGCGATCCCGGCGCCATGCCCTTCGATGCCGATCCATTCCTCGGCGACGCCGCCATCACGGCCCTGCGGGCCCGGCTTCAGGCCACCCGCCATCGCAGCGCCGCCGAGCTGCTGGCCCAGCCGGCCATGGGGCAGGAGGGAGCGGACACCACCCATGTGTCGGTGGCCGATCGCCATGGCGGGCTGGCGGCGCTCACCAGTTCGATCAACTTCGCCTACGGCAATGGCATCACGGTGCCGGGAGCGGGCTTCCTGCTCAACAACCAGATGGACGATTTCACGGCCAGAGCTGGCAGTCCCAATGGGTTCGGGCTGGTGCAGGGCAGCGCCAACGCGATCGCTCCGGGCCGACGGCCCCTCAGTTCCATGACCCCCACCCTGGTGTTCCGGCCAGGTGGCACGCCCTGGATCGCCACCGGCAGCCCCGGCGGCAGCCGGATCATCACCACCGTGCTGCAGGTGCTGCTGAATCGCCTGGTGCATGGCCTCAACCTGGCCTCGGCGGTGGCGGCACCCCGCATCCACAGCCAGTTGCTGCCGGATCGAATCGAGTGGGAGGAGGGGATCAGTGCTGACACCCTCCTCAGGCTGGGGCAGCGGGGCCATGAACTGCAGCGGTCTGCGGCGATGGGTGCCGCCCAGAGCGTGGAGCTGATCCCCCGCCGGGAGGGCGGTGGCAGCTACGGCGTCAACGATGGCCGGCGGGCCTGGGCCCTGGCTGAACCGGAGTAGGCCATCGGCGTCGCCCTTCGGCCCGGGCCGGCCCCTGGCCGGCCACCGCCGCTAGTTCCATCAGCCCTTCAACGGCCAGCAGAGCCCCCACGACCAGGGTCAGGCTCGCTTCGCTGCCCAGCGGGAAGGCCAGGATCCAGAGACCGCCGCCCAGGAAGAGCAGAGCAGAGAGCGTCCGAAAGAGTTTGTCCTGGAGGTCAGCGGCGCCGCTGAGCCGGCGAGAACGGACACCCGATAGCAGCGGGGCCAATCAAGCCTGGGTTGCCTGTTGCGGTTGACTCCGCAGGGGGTCAGCTCTGGGGTCAGCTCTGTCGTCAGCTCGTGATTGAGGTTTGTCAGTGAACAGCGATGGCTGTTCAGCCCGCTGTGGCGAAGCATCACAAAACTCAGCCGCCTCGCAGCACGCTGGCCAGAGTGAGGGCAATCGGTGCGGTTCCCCGTGCTGGAGGTTCCCCGTGCTGGAGTTGTTGCCGGCCCTCAACGATCACAACCTCCCCTGGATGGACACCCTCCATCCGATCGTGGTGCATTTCGTGATCGCCATGGCCGTGGTCGCCGTGCTGTTCGATCTGGTGGGCAGCCTGGGGCGTCGCCCGGGCTTGTTTGAATTGGGTTTCTGGAATCTGCTGGTGGCCACCCTTGCCATCTTCGTGGCGATCATTGTCGGCCAGGTGGAGGCGGGCCTGGCCGAACCCTATGGAGCCTCTCGCGAAATCCTCAATCTGCACAGTACCCTCGGCTGGTCGCTGGCCGGGGTGCTGGCCGTGCTCACCGGCTGGCGTTACGTGATCCGCAGCAGGGATCCCGCCAGGCTGCCGCTGGCCTTCCTCGGAGCCGGTGGGCTGCTGGTGCTGCTGGTGGCGGTGCAGGTGAGCCTTGGTAACCAGCTGATCTGGATCTATGGCCTCCACACGGTGCCGGTGGTGGAGGCCATTCGGGCGGGGCTGGTGTGATGGATCCTGGGCGGTTTGCGGGATTGCCGATCGAGCAGTGGGCCGGATCCCTGGGGCCGAATGGCCTGCCCTACGCCCTACCGATTCATCCGAATCTGGTGCATTTCACGATCGGATTGTTTGTGGTGGCGATTGTCTTTGATCTGGCTGGTGCCCTCTATCCACTGGAGAAACGGTTGTTTCGTTTTCTGCAGCTTCCAGTCACGCGTGCCGGCCTGCATGATGTGGGCTGGTTCAATCTGCTGGCCTGCGCTGCGGTGAGTTTCTTCACAGTGGCGAGCGGCTTCTATGAGCTGCTTCTGGCCCAACCGATCAGCGGTGTCGTCAGCAGCATCGGTCTGGGCAGTGCCGCCACGATGGTGTGGCATGGCGTGGGTGGCGTGGGCATCCTGCTGGTGATCGTGGCGATGGCCATCTGGCGTGGCGTTCAGCGCTTCTCCTGGCGCCGGGAGCTTGGACGCCAGGTGCAGTGGAGCTATCTGGTGGTTGGTCTGCTGATGTTCGTGGTGGTGGGGGTGCATGGCACCCTCGGCGCCGAGCTGGCCGCGGAATTCGGGGTGCACATCACCGCCGATCAGCTGCTGGCCGCAGGGCTGGACCTGCGGGAGGCCCTGCCATGACCAGCAGCTCCCGCCCGCGTGGGTCCGCCCGGCGTGGGCCCACCGCCGCAGTCGGCCTGATCGCCCTGGCCGTGGGGCTGAATGCCTGGGCGAGTCTGGCCGTGGCCAGGCTGTCCCACCGCTGGCTGCCCGTGCAGGCCTCCAGCGCCGCCCCCCTGGTCGACGATCTCTTTGCCCTGGAGAGCGGGATCGGCACCTTCATCCTGCTGGGTTGCTGTGGCGTGATCCTCTGGACCGTGCTGTTCAACCGCGCAGCCAAGTACGACCTGGAGAACGGCGATCCGATTGAGGGCAACCTGCGGCTGGAGATCACCTGGACCGTGATTCCCCTGCTGGTGGTGATGGCCATTGCCTGGCATGCCATCCAGGTGAACACCACCCTGGCCAGCCTGGGGGGCAAGCTGCGCACCACCGGAGGTCACCAGCATGGTGCCGAGCTGGTGGCGCAGGCCCCAGCCGATGGGGAGGCCCTGGCCTCCGGGGAGCTGGGCTCGGCGCCGATTGAGGTGGTGGCCCGGCAGTGGTCGTGGGAATTCGTGTATCCCAACGGCGTGCACAGCACCGAACTGCACCTGCCCGTGAACCGACCGGCCCAGTTTCGTCTGATTTCCCTGGATGTGCTGCACGGCTTCTACATCCCGGCCTTCCGACTCAAGCAGGATCTGATTCCCGGCAGCGAGATCAGCTATCGCCTCACCCCCACCCGGGAGGGTCGCTACCGGCTGCGGGATTCCCAGTTCAGCGGCGGCTACTTCTCCACCAACCAGACCGATGTGGTGGTGGAGAGCGAGCAGGCCTACCAGGCCTGGCTGCAGGCGGCGGCCCAACTGCCCCTGCAGGAGGCGCCCAATCCCGCCGTGGCGCTCTACCGCCGTCGCCTGGAGCGAGGCAACCAGGGCTGGGCGTTGGTGCCGCCGGCAGCGCCGCCCCGGGTGAACGTGAGCGCCGATCCAGGGGCGTCCCACGAGGCCTGAGCGAGACGCCGCACTCCCCCCTCTGCAGCGTCTGCAACGGTCGTCACTCGTTCGTCACTCGGTCCACCCCACCGCTCGCCGTTCAACGTCCACCGCTCGCTGCCATCCGCTCAACGTCCACCGTTCGCCGCCCTCTGCCCGCCGCCCTCTGCCCATGGCCTCCTCCTCCGGCCTCCGCATTGATCCCCGGGTGCTCAAGGCGCCCCACCCGGTGCCTGGGGCGCCTGATAACTGGAAACGTTTCTTCAGCTTCAACACCGATGCCAAGGTGATCGGCATCCAGTACATCGTGTCCTCCCTCCTCTTTCTGCTGGTGGGGGGCCTACTGGCGATGATCATGCGTGGCGAGCTGATCACACCTGCTGCTGATCTAGTGGATGCCAGTGTCTACAACGGCCTCTACACGATGCATGGAACGGTGATGCTGTTCCTGTTCCTGTTCCCGGTTCTCAACGGCTTCAACAATCTGCTGATCCCACCGATGATCGGCGCTCCGGACATGGCCTTCCCGCGTCTGAATGCGGCGGCGTTCTGGCTGGTGCCGCTGTTCGGCGTGATTCTGATGGCCAGTTTCCTGATCCCCGGCGGCCCCTCGGGATCCGGCTGGTGGGCCTATCCGCCGGTGAGCCTGCAGAACCCCCTGGGCCACTTCATCAATGGCCAGTTCCTCTGGATCCTGGCCGTGGCCCTTTCCGGAGTGAGTTCGATCATGGGGGCAGTGAATATCTGCACCACGATCCTGCGGATGCGGGCACCCGGGATGACGTTCTTCCGCATGCCGATCTTCTGCTGGACGGCCCTGGCTGCCCAGACGATCCAATTGGTGGGTCTGCCGGTGCTGACGGGTGGTGCCGTGATGCTGCTGTTTGATCTGAGTTTTGGCACCAGCTTCTTTCGACCTGAAGGGGGTGGTGACCCGATGCTCTATCAACACTTCTTCTGGTTTTACTCCCATCCAGCGGTGTATGTGATGGTGCTACCGGTGTTTGGGATTTTCTCCGAACTCTTTCCTGTCTATGCCCGCAAGCCTCTGTTTGGCTACGAGGTGGTTGCGATTGCCTCCTTTGGCATCACTTTCCTGAGCCTGATCGTATGGGTGCACCACATGTTCTACAGCGGCACACCCCAGTGGATGCGCAATGTTTTCATGGTCACCACGATGTTGATTGCCGTGCCAACTGGCATCAAGGTGTTCGCATGGATCGCCACACTTTGGCGGGGGCGGTTGCGACTGAACACACCCATGCTGTTCTGCCTTGGTGGGCTGGTGAATTTTATCTTTGCGGGCATCACCGGCATCATGCTGGCCACCGTGCCCGTGGACATCCACGTGGGCAACACCTATTTCGTGGTGGGTCATTTTCACTATGTCATCTTCAACACCATTAGCTTCGGTGTGTTTGCGGCCATCTACCACTGGTTTCCCAAGTTCACGGGCAGGATGTACTACGAAGGCCTCGGCAAGCTGCATTTCGTGCTCACCTTCATCGCCAGCGCCCTGAACTTCCTGCCGATGCACTGGGCCGGCCTGATGGGCATGCCCCGTCGCGTGGCCTCCTACGACCCGGAATTCGCCCTGGCCAATGTGCTGGCCAGCCTGGGGGCCTTCCTGCTGGGCGTGGCCACCATCCCCTTCATTCTCAACATGGTGAGCTCCTGGGCCCGCGGTGCCAAGGCTCCCCCCAATCCCTGGCATGCCATCGGTCTGGAGTGGTTGCTGCCCTCTCCTCCGCCCGCCGAAAACTTTGAGGGGGATGTGCCCACCGTGATCAGTGGCCCCTATGGCTATGGCCTGAATCGGCCCTTGGTGGAGAACGAATCCGATTACATTGCCCGCGCCCTGGAGGCCTGAATCCGATGAGCAGCAGCATGGGCAGCAGTTCCGCCATCCAGGCCTCACCCGCCGGTGCGTCCCCGCCACCGGTGTCGGCCCACGACCAGCACCACGGCGGTCACAACCTCACCGGCATGGTGATTTTCCTGCTCTCGGAGAGCATCATCTTTATCGCCCTCTTCGCCGGCTATGCCGTGCTGAAGACGTCCTCACCGCTGTGGCTGCCCGAGGGGGTGGAAGCTCTGGAGCTGCGGGAGCCATTGATCAACACGGTGATCCTGGTGAGCAGCAGCTTCGTGGCCTACGGCGCCGAGCGGGCCCTGCGTCGCCACCAGCTCTGGCGCTTTCGCATCCTGTGGACGCTCACGATGGGCATGGGTGCCTACTTCGTGTTCGGCCAGGCTGTGGAGTGGGCGGGTCTGTCATTTTCACTGCAGAGTGGTATCTACGGCGGCAGTTTCTATCTGCTCACGGGCTTCCATGGCCTGCATGTGATCACCGGTGTGCTGCTGATGGCTCTGATGCTGGTGCGCTCATTCAGGCCTGGCAATTACGACACCGGTGACGCGGGCGTCACCATGGTGTCGCTGTTCTGGCACTTTGTGGATGTGATCTGGATCATCCTGTTTGTGCTCATCTATGGGTGGCAGCGCTCATGATCATCGACGATCAACACTACGACGTTGTGGTGATTGGCAGTGGTGCCGGCGGCGGCACCCTTGCCGCTGAACTGGCTGATGCCGGCCGTCGGGTGCTCGTGTTGGAGCGTGGGGAGACGTTGCCGCTGGCGGATCAGAACGTGGCCGATGTGGACCTGTTCCGCCAGCGTCGCTACCACCCCCCCGAACCCTGGTTCGGCAGTGATGGTGACCCCTTCAACCCGCAGATGGTGTATGCCCGCGGGGGAAACACCAAGATCTGGGCGGCAGTGCTGGAGCGTCAGCGCCAGGCGGAATTTGAAGGGGTGCCGATGCAGGAGGGCCGCTCTCCCGACTGGGGCCTGCGCTACGACGATTTCGCCCCCGATTACGACCGGGCGGAGCAGCTGTTCCGGGTGCATGGCTGCGGCGGGGAAGACCCCACGGCCCCGCCGCGCTCGGGTGGCTATGCCCATCCGCCGCGGCCGATCGAGCCGGTGCTGGCCCAGCTCCGGCTTGCCCTGGAGCGTCGGGGCCTGCAGCCCTACAACCTGCCCTTGAGCTGGAGTGACCAGGAGGAGGATCCCAGCGGGGATGCGGAGCTCTTCGGTCTGGATCGGGCCCTGGCGGCGGCAACACCGGCCGTGGTGCGCAGTGGTGCCCGGGTGGAGGCCCTGCATGTCACGCCTGCGGGCGATGAGGTGAAGGGTGTGGAGGCCCGGATCGGTGGGGAGCGCTGGCTGTTTCAGGCCCACCAGGTGGTGCTCGCCGCCGGGGCGATCAACACGCCGGCGATTCTGCTGCGCTCCGCCGGCGACCGCCATCCCCATGGCCTGGCCAACGGCTCGGGCCTGGTGGGGCGCCATCTGATGAAGCCCCAGCTCACGGCAATCCTTCAACGGGCGAGTGCGCCCAACTCCGGGCGCTATGCCCCAGCGCTGGGCCTCACCGATTACTACTGGGGGGATCAAAACGTGGATTACGCCCTCGGCTCGATTCGCAATGGTGGTGGCGTTCTTCAAGACCCACTGTTCGCGGAGTCGCCGCCGCTGCTCTCCCTGGTGTCACGCCTGCTGCCCGATGCCGCCCTGGAATGGCTGGCGGATCGCTCGATCACCTGGTGGGCGATGACCGCCGTGCTGCCCGATCCCGACAATCGGGTGACGCTGCGGGGGGATCGCATCGATGTGGCCTACATCGCCAACAACCGCGAGGCCCACGACCGGTTGGTGTATCGCTGGCTCGACACCATCCAGAAGCTCGAGGCCGATCCCCTGACGGAGGTGGTGCAGCGGGCACCGATCTATCCCCGCGGTGAGGCACCCCTGAGCGTGATGGGGTTCGCCTGCGGCACCTGCCGCATGGGCCCTGATCCGGCGGATTCGGTGGTGAATCTGCAGGGCCGCTGCCATGGGTTCGCCAACCTCTGGATCGCCGATGCCAGCGTGTTTCCAGGCTGTCCTGCGGTGGGGCCGGGCCTCACGGTGATCGCCAACGCCCTGCGGGTAGCCACCCATCTCCAGGTCGCCCTGGCCTGACTGCAGCGCCTGAGCCGGCGCGGCCGCCTCATCCGGGCAGCAGCCCAAGCGCCACCAGGTCAGGACGGCGGCGGCGGTAGGTCGCCAGCACCTCGGCGGGATCGCCGAGCAGGTTGCGCTCAAGGGCTGCCAGGCCAGCCGTCAGCGCCGGTAGGGGATCCGCGTCTGGATTCGAGTGCAGGGCCTGCTCCAGCAGGGCTTCGGGCAGGGAGAAGGAGACGGCGCTGCCGAGGCTCGCCACCGGGCGGAAGCCATAGGGCCGGCCAGCCAGCTGCAACTCGCCCAGCACGGTGTGGGCATGGGCGCAGCGCTGGCTTGCGGCCTGCAGGGACTGGCCACGGTCGAGGCCGACGCGGCCCGCATGGAGCAGCAGGCTGAGCAGTTGGGCCAGTCGGGGCAGGGTCAGCCCATGGCGCTCCAGCAGCTCTGCGAAGCCCAGCGGGCCCTCCGCCAGGGAGGTCTCGATGCCGGCACAGAGTTCCTGGCTGGCCGTGATCTGCCCGAAATTGCTGCTGAAGACATAGGTCTCCTGATCTGGTGCTTCCTGGCGGCGGAAGCGCAGACCCTTGAAGTGATCAGCCAGCTCAGTGCTGCTCAGGGCATAACTGCCACGGCAGAAGATATCCCGGCGGAACGACTGATTAATGGCCAGATCCTGCAGGCTTTCGCGGATCAGTGGATCGGGCTCATTGATCACGGTCTCGCGGATGTTATCGGGCAGCAGGGGATGAAAGTTGTCGGGCAGGGTGGCGCTGGCCACAAATCGCAGTTTGTGGCCAGCAACAAGGCTGTGGAAGGTGTGAGCTGCCAGCGGTTGCCAGCCCTCATTGATGTATTCCTGCACCAGGTAGGCCGTGTCCATCGTCGCCAGGGCTGCGATCCTGTCGCGCAGGCCTGGCAGGCCCTGGGCCAGGGCTGAGGGATGCTCGGGGCTGCCCAGCAGGGACTGGAGCGTGCTGCTGGCCTGCCGCACGGCCTCGGCGGCGCCGGTCGGGGTGGAGGAGCGACGCTGGGACTCGATCCAGGCGAGCTGCTGCAGGGGGAAGGCGGCCAGCCAGCCCGGCAGGGTGTTGTAGGAGCAGTAGAACAGGCCACCCGGCCGCAGGGCGATGGCGGCAAGCTCCAGCAGCGCCTTGCGGATTGGCGCGGCAATCCAGGTGGCAATGCCGTGGGCCACCACATAGTGGTGGCTGCCCTCCAGCTCAGCGGGAGCCGCGGCGAGCTGGAGGAAATCGGCTTCCAGGAAGCGGATGTTGGTGAGCTGCAGAGCTTGGCTGAGGCGACGGCTGTGCAGGATGTGGTCGGGCTGGAAGTCCACCCCTGTGAACTCCCCCTCCGGATGGGCAGCGGCCAGCAGGCAGAGGCCCAAGCCCATGCCTGATCCGAGTTCGAGGTAGCGAAAGGATTCCGATCCCGTCCAACGGGGGGACGGCTGGCCCTTCAGCAGGGCGGCAAAGTCGAGCCAGGCCGGCGCCAGTTCGCGATAGAAGCCACAGGTGTAGGTGCTCTCCGCGTGGTAACCGTGCTGCCAGTCCATTGGCGGATGCCCACTGGGCCCCAGCTTGCCTGATCCAGAAGCCGCCCCCGGGAGGCGCCCCTGGGAGGCGCCCCCGGGAGGCGCCCCCGGGAGGCACCCAGACCAGGCGCCCAGATCCCGGGCCCTATTTCAGCCGTGTCGCCACCCCAAGCCGGCAGAGCCAGCGGTTCACCCGCTGCCGCAACCGCGGCGGCACCTCCTGCACCAACTGGCCGAGTTCCAGGGCCGCCAGGCGGTGCAGGGCCCGCACATCCACCCGCCAGAGGGCTTCTGCCTCCCGGATCAGCCGCGCCCAGGTGCGCACGGCCTGCCAGCGCCGTAGCGGCAGCTGCACCCGCTCGGGCAGCTGGACCCGCTCAGGCAGCTCCAAGGGACTGGGCGGGTGACCGGGCATCGCTGAGGCCCGCAGCATCTTCCTGGATGATGCACAGAGTTAGACCGACTGTGCCAAATCCATCGGCCAGCTTCCAATCGCGGAAGCAAATCGAAAGATCACCGCTGGAGTGCATCGCTGGGGTGGATCGCCCAGGGCTCAGGCGCTCTGCCGCTCCAGCAGCTTGGGAGGAAGCAGCTCCAGCGGCACCAGCTCCACCGGAAAGGACAGGCCTCGCAGCTCCCGCTCGCTAAGGCGGCGGGTCCAGGCCCCCGGCAGCGGGTCATTCCAACGAAACCCCGCCTGCTTGGCCCGGTGCCGCTCCGCGTAGCTGAGCTGGGCACGAAACAACTGACGCGGCTCCTGGGCCGCCACCAGCAGCGCCTCCAGATCCGGGCACCGCTCCAGGACCTGGGCGAGATAGATGCAGTCGGTGAGCGCCCGGTGGGCTGCCCAGACCGGAACGCCATAGGAAAGGGCCAGGTCGCGCACGGAGGGAGGGGTGCGCAGCTGGCGATCCGCCGGCCAGCGGATGTCCTCCATCGAGCAGATCCAGGGCCGCCGCAGGGCCGGCAGGAGCCCAACCCCGAACCACTGCCGGTCGAAGGCCGCATTGTGGGCCAGCAACGCATCCGAGCGCTCCACCAGGGCCAGGAGCAGCTCCAGACTCTGCCGCCAGGGCTGGCTCAGCTGGGTGACGGCCGGATCGATGCCGTTCACCGGGCGGGCGGGATTGCGGTCCACGGGCAATAGAAAGGACAGCTGGGCCAGCACGGCCCGAGACGGCACGTGAAACAGCACGGCACCCACTTCGAGGCACTGCCCGCTGGCCGGATCCAGGCCGGTGGTTTCGGTGTCGAGGATCAGCAGGGTGGCAGGGCCGCCACCAGGACCGGGATCGGGGCCAGGATCGGAACCGCCACCAGGACCGGGATCGGGAGGCTCCGCCGATGGCGGCGGCGCGCCATCGACCGACGCCGCGCAGAGCCCGGCAGAGCCGTTGCAGGGCGGGGCTTCCACCGGTGGGGTAGCCACCGGGGTGGCGGCAGGCCTGGCGACCGGAGTGGCGACTGGGGTGGTGACCGGAGCGGTGACCGCTGGGGGCGGCACCGCTGGCGGGGGCTCTGCCCCTGGGGGCTCTGCCTCCGGGGGGTCTGGGGCAGCCAGGAGGCTGAGCAGGTCGTTCTGCTCCCACGCGCTGGGCTGCTGGGCCATGGCAACGGCGAGAGGCGGCCCCATGCTCTCAGGCCTGCCTAGGGTGCCGACAGTTCAGCTCTTCCCATGGCCCTGGCCGTCGGCGACCGCGCTCCCCTGATCGCCCTGCCGGACCAGTCCGGCGTGGAACGTCGCAGCGATCAGCTGGCCGGCAAGGCCCTGGTGCTGTTCTTTTATCCCAAGGACGACACCCCGGGCTGCACGGCGGAGGCCTGCGCCTTCCGCGACAGCCATGCCGAGCTGCGGGAGCTCGGCGCGGAGGTATGGGGCGTGAGTGGCGATGACGCCGTCAGTCACCAGCGCTTCGCCAGCCGCCACAACCTCCCCTACCCCCTGCTGGTGGACCGGGGCAACCAGCTGCGCAGGGCCTTCGGGGTGCCCAGTGTGCTGGGCCTGCTGCCCGGCAGGGTCACCTACGTGATCGACGGCCAGGGGATCATCCGCCATCTGTTCAACAATCTGCTCGACGGCGCCGCCCACC
The DNA here is from genome assembly GCA_046081805.1 of Cyanobacteriota bacterium. Lineage (GTDB taxonomy): Bacteria > Cyanobacteriota > Cyanobacteriia > PCC-6307 > Cyanobiaceae > UBA5018. The sequence continues at coordinate 1,729 of JBJTWP010000238.1, read as the reverse complement.
GACAGCAGGCGATCGAGGCCCTGCAGCGGCTGCGGGGCGTCTGAGGATGGCCTGGCGGCAGCGCGGTGAGCTCTGGGAGCTGGAGCCTGACGGCGAGACGCCGCGACGGGGGCTGATCGAGTTCATCGGCGGCAGCTACCTGGCCGCCACGCCCCAGCTGAGCTATCGCCGGCTGCTGGACACCCTGGCCAGCCACGGCTGGCTGCTGCGGGCCTGGAGCTACGTGCCGGGATTCGATCACCAGGCCCAGGCCAACGAGGCCTGGCGGCAGTTTCGCCAGGCCCGCAGCCCCTGGGACCGCCTGGATCCTGGCGACGGACCGCTGCTGAGGCTGGGCCACAGCCTGGGCTGCAAGCTGCACCTGCTGGCCCCTGACGCCGGCCGGGGTTGCGACGCCCTCGTGGCCCTGGCCTTCAACAACTTCTCGGCCGAGCGCTCGGTGCCGCTGCTGGCGGAGCTGGGCCAGCAATTCAGCTTCCGCAGCGAGTTCAGCCCCTCACCGGCGGAAACCCTGGCCCTGGTGCGACGCAGCTACCGCCAGCCCCGCAATCTGCTGGTGCGCTTCTCCCGCGACGGCCTCGACCAGAGCCGGCGCCTGCTGGCGGCGCTCCAGGAGCGGCGTGAGGATCACTCCGCGCTGCTGGAGCTGCCGGGCGACCACCTCACCCCCAGCAGCGCTGGCCTGCGGCGCCAGCTGCTCGGGGACTGGGCCGACGATCCCGAGCGGCAGCGGGGGATGGAGCGGATCGCGGCGGCGATCGACGGCTGGAACCTGCGGGCCACCTCGCCCGAGGCCACAATGACACCGTGAACGGTCTGCCCCCGTGCCGTGGAGTGACCGGCATCTGGCCATGGCTGAACAACCCTCCCGTCCATCGTCCCAACCGGAGAGCTGGGTCCGCGTCGGATCCTCCAGCCAGGGGAACGGCCTCCAGGCCCTGGACCAGGCCCTGGACGCCCTGCAGCTGAACGACGCTCCACGGCTGCTGATCGTCTTCGCCGCTCCCCGCTACGACCTGGAGCCCCTGGGCGCCAGCCTCAGGGAGCGCTTCCCCGACTGCGAGCTGGTGGGCTGCAGCACCGCCGGCGAGATCGCCGCGGGCAACGCCCTCACCCAGTCGCTGGTGCTCTGGGCCCTGGGGGGGACCGGGGTGCGGGCGAGCAGCGGCTACGGCGAGAGCGAGGGCCAGGGCCTGCGCCAGGCGGCCGTGCAGGCCGCCAGCTGCCTGGAGCGCCTCGAACGGCGCCACCACACCGTGCTGGTGCTGCTCTCCGATGGGCTGAGCGGTGATCAGATGCAGGTAGTGCGCGGTGCCTACGACGTGGCCAACATTGATGTGCCGCTGGTGGGCGGCTGTGCCGGCGACGATCTGGCCATGCGTCAGACCCGACAGCTGCATGGCCAGCGGGTGATGAGCGGGGCGGTGGTGGCCGCGGCGATCAGCTCCGATCGCCCCCTCGGCGTCGGCGTCAGCCACGGCTGGAGCCCCGCCAGTGAGCCGATGCTCGTCACGGAGAGCCGCGACACCCTGCTCAGCTCCTTGGATGACCAACCGGCCCTGGACGTGTACCTGAACTTCTTCGACCCGCCCCAGGCGGTGCGGGACGACCCCCGGGCCTTCGCCGATTTCGCCGCCGTGCATCCAATCGGCATCCGCCGCCGCGATCGGATCGAGATGCGCCACATCACCGGCTGTGATCGCGAGCGGCGCGCCCTGGTGATGGTGGC